>NZ_JBKEZQ010000079.1:0-870 GCF_053345175.1 Methylobacterium sp. M6A4_1b | reverse complement strand
GGCGTCGTTGGTCAGGCCCGCCACGGTGGTGATCACCGGCGCGCCGGGAGCGACACTGTCGATGGTGAGAGCCACGGCAGCAGACGGCAGCGAGACGTTGCCGGCGAGGTCCTGCGCCACGGCGGTCAAGCTGTTGGCACCCTGCTTCAAAGGGGCTGTCGGAGCGAAGCTGAAGCGTCCGTCCAGCCCCACCACTGCAGTGCCCACTACGCCGGTGTCGTCCGAGATGGTGACGGTAGCCCCAGCCTCAGCCGTGCCGGTGATGGTTGGTGTGGTGTCAGTGGTGGGTCCAGCAAAAGCTGTGATGCTCGGAGCGAGCGGATCGACCGTGTCGACCAACACGGTCACGGGAGCGATTGGCGAGACAGTGCCGCCCGGGCTCCTCGCTGTGACCTGCAGCGTGTTGGTACCCTCCGCCAGCGGGACGGTCAGGGTCACGCTAAAGCGGCCGTCGGAACCTACAGTGCCGGAGCCCACGGGACCTGCGCCGCTTGTAATCGTAATCAGGTCGCCGGCCAGCCCCGAGCCGGTGATAACAGGTGTGTCGTCGTTGGTGGGCGTCACGTAGTCGACGACGGGCGCGCCGGGCACGCTCGTGTCGATGACGACCTGCGTCACAACGGAGGAAACCGATAGGTTGCCAGCGTCGTCCTGCGCCGTGGCAGTGAGGTTGGTAAGGCCATCCGGCAGGGGCACGGTTGGGGTGAGGGTGAAGCGTCCGTCGGCAGCGGCTACGACGGTGCCCAGCACAAGAGCGTCGCTGCGAACCGTAACAGTCGTACCGGCCTCGGCTGTGCCAGTGATCACCGGCGTGGCGTCGTTGGTGGGACCTGTAAAAGCAGTGATCACCGGCGCGCCGGGGGCGACACT
>NZ_JBKEZQ010000077.1:0-916 GCF_053345175.1 Methylobacterium sp. M6A4_1b | reverse complement strand
GGCCTTGCCGGCGCTGTCATAGCTCGCGTGGGAAGAGGCGTAGTCCTTGCCCGTGATGCCGCCGAGATAGACGTCGTAGGATTTATCGGAGTGCTGGACGGTCTTGTTGGTGAGCGTGCCGGCCGCGTCGTAGGTCGTCGTGATCTTAGCACCGTTGACAATGGTCGTCGATGTGGTTGGCGTCGGGGCAGGCGCCGGGGCCTGTACGATCGGCGGTTCGATCGGCAGTGCAACGATTGGCGAGGTTTCGACGACCACCGTAGGCGACACGATCGCGACCGACTTGTCGGAGTTCAGACCGACCGAATTCGGTGCTACGAAAGACGCGCCGAGGTCACCTGTCAGATTTTTCAGCGTCTCGACGATTGAGGCGCCACCGGTTGGTGCAACCGTATTGTATTTTTCGCCAGAATTCAGCTTCATCGACCAGTTATTATAGAGATGCGTCGCCTTAGACGGCGCATAAAACGTGTTGTCGTAATGATAATCACCGACCTGTTTAAAGAAGGAGTCGCCATTGTTTAGATACATCACGTTGTCATGGAACGAAAGTTCGCCTTTCTGATAGGGCGCGTCCAGGAAAACGCTGGCCATCTGCTTCGCGGCGTTGTTCTGTTCGATGATGGTGTTGTGGTTCGCGTCCACATTCTTGAACGTGCTGGCGAAGTTGCCACTGCCATTGTGCAGGACGAGGAAGCCATTGTTGTTCAAGCTGACATTGTTCGTGATCGAGATGTTCGTCAGGACGCTCTTGGTCCCTCCAGCCTCGATGAAGCCGACGCTGTTCTCGATCCAGTTGTTATGGATCTTGATGTTGTCCATCGTGCCGAATAGCTCGATGCCGCCGCCATCGTGGCCGTAGTCGAAGCTCGGCGCCTTGGCGTTGACGATCTTGGTGTACGAGACCTCGTTGTTG
>NZ_JBKEZQ010000076.1:0-2477 GCF_053345175.1 Methylobacterium sp. M6A4_1b | reverse complement strand
TCCTGAACTTGGTGCACGAGTTCGCGTCGCCGAGCAGGCGTCAGAGCTTTTTTTGCGAGCACGTGCCTCACAGGATGTGCTTGTCGAGGCTCAGATCGGCCACGAGCTGCTTGAGCTTGCGGTTCTCGTCCTCGAGCTGCTTCAGCCGCCGCAACTCGCCCGTGCCCAGGCCGCCGTAGAGCTTCTTCCAGCGGTAGAATGTCTGCTCGGAGATGCCCATCCGGTGCAGCACCTCCGCAACCGGTGTACCAGTCTCGGCCTGCTTCAGCGCGAAGGCGATCTGCTCTTCGGTGAATCTGCTCTTCTTCACGGCTCTGCTCCTCCCATCAGGGTCTCACACAACCGGAAAACTCGCACTCACGCCGGACCAAAGCGATGGGGAGACGTCAGTGATCCTGCAGACGCTCTACACGCTGTCGGACGACGCGACAGAGTTCCAGATTCGGGACAGGCTGTCGTTCATGCGCTTCCTCGGTTTGGGGTTCGAGGATGCGGTGCCCGACGCCAAGACGGTGTGGCTGTTCCGGGAGCACCTGACCCGGGCCGGCGCGATCGAGGAGCTGTTTGCCGCCTTCGACGCCTGGCTGAAGGCCAAGGGGTATCTCGCGATGTCGGGGCAGATCATCGACGCCTCGATCATCGACGCCCCGCGCCAGCGCAACACCGATGCGGAGAAGGCGGCTCTGAAGGAAGGCCGGATCCCGGAAGCGTGGGCGACCAAGCCGAAGAAGCTCGCACAAAAGGATCGCGATGCTCGCTGGACCCTGAAACGGGCCAAGGCACGGCCCGCAAAGGCGGCCGGCACGAAAGCCAAAGTTGAAATCACCATCCCGGTGTTCGGGTACAAGACGCACGTCTCGATTGATCGCAGGCACGGCTTCGTCCGCCGCTTCACCGTGACCAGCGCGTCCGCCCATGTCGGGGCACAACTGGCCAACGTCCTCGACCCGACCAACACGGCGAGCGACGTCTCTCGCCGACACCGCCTACCGCTCCAAGGCCAACGAAGCCCATCTCGCCAAAAACGGCCGCCGCTCGAAGATCCACTTCCGGAGACAGTCTGGGCTCGATCTGACGCCGTCGCAGCGCAAGGCCAACCAGGCCCGCTCCAAGGTGCACTCGGCGGTCGAGACGGTGTTCGCCGGCCAGAAGCACCGCTTCGGCCTGTTCGTGCGCACCATCGGCTTGGCCCGAGCCCGGACCAAGATCGGGCTCGCCAACCTCGCCTACAACCTCAAGCGCTTCCTCTGGATCGACGGCCGGCCAGTGGCGGCTTGAGGCAACCTCGGGATGGGCCCCTGAGCCCGCTCACGACCATCGTCAGCCTGCCAGAACGCCGGTCGGATCAAGTCAGAGCCGCGAGCGGCATCGAATCGACGGCCAAAACCGCCCGACTGCATAGTTCTTCGAGGTGTCCGATCGGCGGTCCAAACGAGGTCTGGGTCATGGACTTTATGTCCGACCCCTGTTCGACGGACGTCCGTTCCGGATCCTGACCGTTGTCGATTGCCACACGCGAGAGGCGCTCTCGCTCACATCGAGAGCCAACGTCCGCGCCTTCCAGGTCACCGAGGCGCGCTCGAAGCCCTGGTTCGGCTGCGGGAGCAGCCCAAGAGCCTGCGGGTCGACAATGGACCAGAGTTCGCCGGGCGCATGCTCGACCAGTGGACCTACCTGAATGGAGTCGAGACCGACTTCTCACAACCGGGCAAGCCGACCGACAACGGCAACACTCAAGTCGTTCAACGGCCGCCTACGGGCGGAGCGCCTGAACGCCTTGTGGTTCCTGTCGCTGGCCGATGCCTGCGAGCGCATCGAGGACTGGAAGTGCCACTACAACGAAGATCGACCCCACACGGCCCTAGCAGGGTGTTGAAGAAGTCCGTGGCGTGCCAGGGGTTGGCATGATTCACTGCTCCCTGGCAGTAAACGGGGAAGGCAGATGCGGGGCTCGGATCGGCGTTCGGGGGCGTTGTTCTCGTATGTGGACCTGGAAGCTCGGGTCCGGTCCGATCATCCTCTGCGGGCCATCCGGCAACTGACGGACGAGGCGCTGGTGGCCCTGAGCGGGTCGTTCTCGGCACTCTATGCGACTCGGATGGGTCGTCCGTCGATCCCGCCCGAGATGCTGCTGCGGGCTATGCTCCTGCAGGCGTTCTACTCGATCCGCTCGGAGCGGCAGCTGATGGAGCGGCTGGAGTTCGACCTGTTGTTCCGCTGGTTCGTAGGGCTGGGCATCGACGATCAGGCCTGGGATCATTCGAGCTTCACCCGGAACCGGGACCGGCTCCTGGCCGGTGAGATCGCGGCCCAGTTCCTGGCCGCCGTGCTGGCCCGGCCCCGGGTCAGGCGGCTTCTGTCCAGCGACCACTTCAGCGTCGATGGCACGCTGATCGAGGCCTGGGCGTCGATCAAGAGCTTCAAGCCCAAGGATCAGGGCGGCAACGATCAAGGGAAAGATCCGCCGCCGCCGTCCG
>NZ_JBKEZQ010000075.1:0-2559 GCF_053345175.1 Methylobacterium sp. M6A4_1b | reverse complement strand
GGTCATGAGCGTGGGTGCGCGCGATGTCAGGTGCTGGCGGATGGCGTGACGATCTGGATCGATGGCTGCAGCCGTTCCTGGCGGGCCTGTCGCATTCGGCACGCCGGGCGATGTGCCCCCTCTACGTGGCCGGTCTGATCGGCCTTGGCGACCGCAAGAGCGTCCAGCCGATAGCGGCGCGGAACGATGGGGTTCCCTATGATCGGCTGCACCACTTCATCGCCGCCGGGATCTGGGATGAGGCGCCGCTTCAGCAGGCGCTTCTCTACGAGGCCGATCGCTTGGTCGGCGGTGCAGATGCGATCCTCGTCGTCGACGACACCGCCTTGCCGAAGAAGGGCAACAACTCGGTCGGGGTCGCGCCGCAATACGCCACCACGCTGGGCAAGACCGCCAACTGCCAGACGCTGGTGTCGCTCACGCTGGCGCGCGGCGAGGTGCCCGTGGCGGTCGGCCTGGCGCTGTTCCTGCCCGAGACCTGGACGGCCGACCCGGACCGGATGGCCAGGGCCGGCGTTCCCGAGGATCGGCGCGCAGCCCGCACCAAGCTGGAGATCGCGGTCACGGAGATCGATCGGGTCCGAGAGGGTGGCGTGCGCTTCGGCTGTGTGCTGGTCGATGCGGGTTATGGCTGCTCCGCCCCGTTCCGACAGGCCCTGAGCGCGCGGCCTGAGATGGGCCGTCGGGATTTCGGGACGCAACAAGGTCTACCCGGCCGACGTGGCGATGATCTTCCCCGTCTCGGGGCGTGGGCGACCGCGCCAGCGTCATGTGCCGGATCAGGTCTCCGTCGCGGCCGAGGCGATCCTGGCAGACATGACCGGCCGGTCGGTGACCTGGCGGCACGGGACCAAGGGTCGGCTGCGGGCTCGCTTCTGTGCGTTGCGCATCCGGATGGCAGACGGTCCGACGCAACGGATCGGTACACAAGGCAACCAGCACCTGCCCGGGGAAGCCGTCTAGCTGGTGCGCGAGGAGCGAGGAGCGAGGCTCGGGCGAGCGCAAGTTCTATCTCTCGAACCTGGCCGCCGACGCGACCCTCAAGCAGCTCGCCGCTACGATCAAGGCGCGCTGGATCTGCGAGCAGGCCCACCAGCAGATGAAGGAGGAACTCGGCCTCGACCACTTCGAGGGCCGATCCTGGACGGGACTGCATCGACACGCGCTGATGACGATGATGGCCTACGCCTTCCTCCAGTCCCGCCGCCTCGCAGCGGCGGGGCGGAAAAAAAAGAATCGCCTGCCCACCGCCTCAGCCCTCGATGCCGGCGATCCGACAGGCCATCCTGGATCACCTCAGTCGGCCACCACCGCGGCGATGCCCGCACTGTGATGCTGTGCTCAATCAACCACCTTGAGATCAATCTGCCAAAGTAGTGCTAGTTGACGGGCAGAAAGGATGGGAAAAGAGCCGGCAAGCTCCTGCTCCAGCACCAAAGTACCACCCGGACAGCCAGGCGCAGAAGCTCCCGATGCCTCCGCGCGGAAAGTGGGTTTCTGACCCACCCGGCTCCAGTCGTGGCGATTTTTCCGTTATTAGGTGCATATGGGGTGGCGCATGTAGCCCCGAGAAGCCGCGCGCTCTCTTTCCTGCAGCTTCAATCGATTGTCGACGGCATCGGCCAATGCGTCCGATACAACTCGGCGAAGGGCTACCATCGCATTGCCCCCTGACTGGTCGAGGTACTGCTCGACGAGGAGATCCACCTCATTCGCCTGCGTCGCCGCTGCCTGTGTTGCGCCCATGCCTACGCCCCTTTCCGTTCGGCGAGCCTGTTGATGCAGCAGTGTGGCTGACGTGAGGCTTGCCGGTAGCGTCGACTTCATTGACCCGGCCAACGCCGCGGCTGGTTTTTCGTGCCCTAACTAGGCATCCGCGACGGAACCGTAGTTGCTGTGTCTCACGGACAATAGACACTGGGCTATAATTGGGCATTGTACTCACCACACGCGCGAATTGCCGAAAGGAATGCTGTGATGATAACGTATATTGTAAATCTTGATAGCGACAACAGTATACGCGGATAAAATAACTTGTATGGTCTTGATGGAAATGACTACTTATAAGCTAATCTAGAAGGTTTTAGTGTCTTTGATGGCGGCACAGGCGATGATTTCTTAACCGTGTATTATGCCAATCCGCTAACATTTGGTAATCTCTACGGAGGGGATGGTTCAGACAACATTTCGGGCGGACAGTTAGGGGACAACATATATGGTGGTGGAGGAAACGATTTTTTAGCAGGTGGATCGACTTCGTACTCTTCAAATGATGCTGGAGTGAATTATACCCCGTTTTCAACGGCAACAAGTGGGGCTGACTATCTTGATGGCGGTGCGGGTACAGACTCAATATATGGGCAGGATGGAAACGATACAATACTTGGCGGAGACGGGGACGAATCGGGCAGTATATCCGTCCCGTTTGGGACATTCTCGTACATTACTGTTTAAGCTGGTTTGTATGGCGGTCAGGGCAACGATTATCTAGATGGTGGGCGGGGTAATGACTACCTCGATGGCGGCTCGGGTAGCGACACGGTGCTTGGTGGGGAAGGC
>NZ_JBKEZQ010000074.1:0-2740 GCF_053345175.1 Methylobacterium sp. M6A4_1b | reverse complement strand
TCCTGAACTTGGTGCACGAGTTCGCGTCGCCGAGCAGGCGTCAGAGCTTTTTTTGCGAGCACGTGCCTCACAGGATGTGCTTGTCGAGGCTCAGATCGGCCACGAGCTGCTTGAGCTTGCGGTTCTCGTCCTCGAGCTGCTTCAGCCGCCGCAACTCGCCCGTGCCCAGGCCGCCGTAGAGCTTCTTCCAGCGGTAGAATGTCTGCTCGGAGATGCCCATCCGGTGCAGCACCTCCGCAACCGGTGTACCAGTCTCGGCCTGCTTCAGCGCGAAGGCGATCTGCTCTTCGGTGAATCTGCTCTTCTTCACGGCTCTGCTCCTCCCATCAGGGTCTCACACAACCGGAAAACTCGCACTCACGCCGGACCAAAGCGATGGGGAGACGTCATAGCCTGCCGTCGTTCTGTTCGACCTGGCAGGCGTGTCTGGGTCAAGCGGCGGCCGCGATCGCCGGTGCCGTTGCCTTGCCAAAGCGGAACTCGGTCTCGTCGCTCCACATCCGGTGCAGAACGACGGCGAGCTTGCGTGCGACCGCCACGCGAGCCCGCGCCATGCCACGATGCTTGGCAACCTGCATCCCCCAGGCGCGCAGGCTCGACCATTTGCGTGAGCGCGTTAGCAGAGAATGCGCGGCCTCGTAGAGCGCGGTGCGGGCCAACTCGTCGCCGCAGCGGCTGACCTTGCCCTGGATGTCGCTCTCGCCCGACTGGTAACGAGACGGCGTCAGGCCGAGATGAGCGCCGACGTCCCGAGAATGCCGGAACCGCTCCGGCCGGTCGATAGTGGCTCGGAAAGCGAGTGCAGTGATCGGGCCGACGCTCGGCACGCTCATCAGCCGCCGGCAGACCACCTCTTCCCGCACGATGACGAGAACCTGACGGGTCAGGCAGTCTAGCTGCTCCAGCATCATGGCTAGGATCGCCAGCAGAGGCGTGACGAGCGGCAGGATCAGGGGATCGTCGCCGGCCAACTCTTGCACGCGCCCGGCAAAGGCGGCGCGGGCCGGGGTGCCGAGCTTGATCCCGCCCTCGCGCAGGATCGCCCGCACCACGTTCTCGATGGCGCGCATCTCGTTG
This sequence comes from Methylobacterium sp. M6A4_1b, assembly GCF_053345175.1. Classification (NCBI taxonomy): domain Bacteria; kingdom Pseudomonadati; phylum Pseudomonadota; class Alphaproteobacteria; order Hyphomicrobiales; family Methylobacteriaceae; genus Methylobacterium; species Methylobacterium sp. M6A4_1b. The sequence continues at coordinate 1,663 of NZ_JBKEZQ010000074.1, read as the reverse complement.
AGCACGGTGCGCCGCGCCACCAGCAGCGAACGCCAGAGCCGGGACTGACGCGACTTGACGTGAACCTGCCGGAACCAGCCTGTCCGCATGATCTGGGCGAGCGCACGGGCATCGTTGCGGTCGGTCTTGTTGGGCATCGTCTTCATGGCCGCGTTGGCAGACCGTGTCTCGATGCAGATCGCCGGTAGACCCGCAGCGCGCAGTTCGCCGTGCAGCCAGGCCGTCAGCGAACACGCTTCCAGGCCGACACGCTCCCGGGGGCAGGCGAAGCCCAGTCAGGGCAGCGATGAGATCGGAGGGCTCGCTTGCTGCCCGCAGCTCCTTGATGATCTGACCCGTCTCATCGACCACACAGATCGCCGTCTCTTCCAGGCAGACGTCGAGTCCGGCAAATTAGGTCATGGCTGCTCTTTTCCTGATGCTTTGGCGATCCAACGTCGACCACGATCTCACATCTCGATAGGAGCAGCCGCCTTCAGCGGATCCGCGGCAAGACCCCAATCACCCCATCTGTTTGAGCCCCTCAGTCGTCCGTCCCCATCTGCCTCGTGTGCAAACACGAATTCCGCCTGGCGGGGTGGAATGGAGAGCAGATGTGGACTGTGTTTCGGCGTGCAACTTTGGCTCTGACTACTCTCGCTGATGCCGGCAGCGTTGAGGGCGCGGATATCCAGAATGGAGCCGCAGCATGCGCCCCCGCTTCAGGCCGTCGAGTCTCGTACCTGCCGGCTTCGTCGTCGATCACCTCGATGTAGGCATCGTTCGGATCGGTCTGGTCGTGAGGTCCGGATCTGCGACGGCGACTTGCCCAGACTGCCGAACCTCTTCACGTCGCATCCAAAGCCGCTACCAGCGCCGTGCCGCCGACCTGCCGCTCGGTGGCCGGCGCGTCGAGCTCCAGGTCGTCGTAAGACGCTTCTGGTGCGACGCAGCTGCCTGCAGGCGGAAGATCTTCGCCGAGCGTTTTCCCGACGGCGTTCTGCCCGCCTTCGCGCGACGCACCTCGCGGCTGGAACAGATCGTCCATCACCTCGGTCTCGCGCTCGGTGGTCGGCCCGGTGCAGGCCTCGCCCAGCGCCTCATGTTGCCGGTCAGTCGCGACACGCTCTTGCGCGTCGTCCGCCGTCGGGCGATGACACCGTCCGATCCTCTCGGTGTCATCGGCATCGACGACTTCGCCTGGCGACGCAACCACCGCTACGGCACTCTGGTCTGCGATCTCGAACACCGCCGCATCGTGGCGCTCCTACCGGACCGCGAACAGGCCACCGCACAGACCTGGCTAAAGCAGAACGCCTCGATCGAGATCGTCGCCCGCGACCGCGGCGGCGGATATGGTGAGGCCATCGCCCGCGCTCTGCCGCAGGCTATCCAAGTCGCCGACCGCTGGCACCTCATGGAGAACGCCAGCCGCGGCTTCCTCGACGCCGTGCGCAGGTTGATGCGTCAGGTTCGCGAGGTCGTTGGCGCAGCTATCCTTGATCCGGCGCTCCTCACCGCGGCTGAGCGCATCCGGTACGAGGGTTATCTGCGCCGGGAAGAGGCGGACGTCGCCATCCGCGCGCTCGCTAAAAGCAGGCATTCCGATCCGCCGGATCAGCCAGCGACTGGGCCACAGCCGCAAGGTGGTGCGTGCGGTCCTGCGCGGCGAGCGCACGGACGT
>NZ_JBKEZQ010000073.1:0-2759 GCF_053345175.1 Methylobacterium sp. M6A4_1b | reverse complement strand
AGAGCCACATACACGCCCGCCTCGCCAAAGCCGACGACGTCGGCCCGGCCGTCGCCGTTCACGTCGGCCAGCTCGCGATGGTAGTGGTTGTCGCTCGTCCAGGAGCCAGCACCAGGACTGGCGCCGAAGGCCTGCAGCTTGAGCTGGACCTCAGAGAAAGACAGGTCTGCGGTAGGAGGCGGGGCAAGCGTGACTGTGAATACGGATCGTCCAGACCCGTATGAGGAAGTCTCAACTATATTCCGAACATCGTTAATGCTGGTTGGCTCGGTGTCCCTTGCTCCTATTGGGTCGATGAGAGTGAAAATGCCATTGCTGTAAACAAATCCGTGCGTGCTGTTCTGATTATCAACAAATCCAACGAACTGACCAGAGGCATTTGTACCGGTCACGGTAGTGCCCATTGATCCGGCAGAGTCAATTGTGGTGAAGGCACCATTGTTGTCAACGAAGCCGTGATTTCGTCCGTTGCTGTCGCTGTAAAATCCAACGAACTGACCGGAGGCAGTTACTCCCATTACCTGGGTGTCTTTCGCTCCAGGAGCGTCGATATATGAGAAAGCACGGCTATGTATGTTGTCGACAAAGCCGAGATTGAAGCCGTTCTGATTTAAAAAACCAACGAGCTGACCAACGTCGTTAATGCCAGTTACAGTAGCTGAATAATTTAACAGCAAGAATGTATTATTGAAATAAATAGCTCCTCTGGTGTTGTCCGCATCTGACACTATGATCTCACCATATGGAAGTACGGAGCGGACGAACGTATTCAAGGTACTTGAGTATGGATTATCGAAAGATGTAAAAACGCCGTGGTCGTTGATGAAACCGTGAGTATATCCCACGCTATCTTCGTATTGGCCAACGACCAAGCCGGAATTGCCAATACCAATAACTTGGCCTTTATATCCAGTTTCGATATTATTAAAAACTCCATTTACATATATAAAATCATTTTCTACTTGAAATTCATCTGTGTATTTAACAATAATCTGCCCTGAATTGCCGACAACTCCATCATGAGTGTTCTCAAAAGCATAACTGGTAACAGGCGAAATATTGTATTTAGTCATAGCAATTCCCCAACATAGATCATAATGAACCAAACGACGGCCCGGGATGAGCCCTTGTTTCCCACGTGCAATTTCGCCATCACCCTTAACTTTTGTCGATACGGTTTTTCTTATCTCGAATACGATAATTGCGCCCTGCCACCTAGAGATGATGAAATGTCAACTGATGTTGAGAGCTTAGATCGGTATGTTCCACGAGTGATCCAGTTTCAGGCAAATGACCTTAAACTCGGCACTCTCGCTTAGATTGGGCGGTGCAGTGAGTATGCTTCGCTGGTCCGCGCGATGTGCTTGCTGCCTGTCGAAATTGACCGGGCGTCTGCCATTTGAAGGGTCGCGGGTCCGTCCTGGAAGTCCGGCCCGTCTTGTCCGATCCTGACCACGGTTATGCGGGCAGCTGGCCGGGCCGCCATGAACTCGTGCAGGATCGCGGACATCTGCGTTATGTGCCACGGCCCGTTGCGCTCCGGCACCCGTCGGGGCTCACCCGGTTCCAACGAAAATCGGCTCCTGCGCTGTTCTTGATCCTGCGTAGTTTTGCTGGTTCTTCTTTATCAAGAAAGTCCTGCAACATCGATCAAACGTCCGTTTTGCGCGACTGCTAGATATTGGCAGGCGCCGAGCTCGACCACGCCAAGCCCGGCGCCCTGTCCCTAAGCATTCACCGCAGCTGTGTGCGAGCTACTGACCTAGCAGGGTGTTGAAGAAGTCGGCCAACGGCAGGCGATGAAGGGGATTTCGTCGCCGCGGTGGACGCGGATTTCGCCGCGAAGCGAGCCGTCGGCCTGGACCTCGGCCGATCCCGAGCCGCAGACCGCGTCCATCTCGTCATTGCCATTCCAGTCGAACGCGATGGCGGCGCGTGCACTCCCGCGGGTGGCTCCGCCAGCGAAAGCTCCGGTGACACACCCGAAGGCGAACGCACCGCGGCCGTCCTCGAAGAGGATGTAGGCTGGCTCGACCATATCGGCGTAGTCGTCCTCGTAGCCGGGCAGCTCGACGATCCGGCACTTGCCCAGGACGCTCACACCGGAGCTCCGAGCAGCTTTGGCAGGCGGACGAGGTTGTAGGCCGCAGCCGTCAAGGCGAAGGCCCATCCGACCTTGTCGCGGCCTTTGAAGCGGGCCTTGCGCAGGCCGCCGACGGTCTTGATCCAGCCAAAGCCCTCCTCGATGCGTTTGCGGATCTTCTGGCTCCGACCGTAGCCGGCGTGGCGGGTGGTTCGTCCGTCGATGGAGGAGCGGCGGCCGTTGGTGTTCCGGGCCACGTGCGCGCGCACGTTCATCGACCTGAGCTCGTTGACGAAGTCCTCGGCGTCATAGGCCTTGTCGGCACCCACCGAGATCGCCTTGGGCCGATCCGCCCTTGGCTCGATCATCGACAAGGCCGCGATCCGCTCGGCGTGACCGTTCGCCAAGGTCAGGCGGGTGTCCACGATCAGGCCGGAGCGGTTCTCCATCAGGGTATGGCCGATGAAGCAGAGCTTGGCCTCCATCCCCGGACCCTTGCGGTAGAGGCGGGCTTCTCGGTCCGTGGTGCTTTCGTGGGTCTCGTTCGAGCGCGCCTGCCCCCTGAAGTCGACCTCGACGTTGCGCCCGCCGGCGGACGGCGGCGGCGGATCTTTCCCTTGATCGTTGCCGCCCTGATCCTTGGGCTTGAAGCTCTTGATCGACGCCCAGGCCTCGA
>NZ_JBKEZQ010000072.1:0-2955 GCF_053345175.1 Methylobacterium sp. M6A4_1b | reverse complement strand
CCTTTTCTGTGTTTCGGACCTTCCAATGCATATCCGGCGTCCGTTGGGCCATGGTCCTGTGGACGTCGGCCGAACCACCGTACAGGCGTCCGCATGGTTCGGATCGGCCCTGCGGACAGCGATCGTCCGGACAAGACCCCTGCGGACACCTCCTAGCGCAGGCGGCGCCCATCCTTCGGGATGGCGGAGAGGTCGAAGGCGTAGCCCTTGGCCGCCAGGGCCTCGAGGACCAGGTACTTCACGGTCACCCGGCGATCGAGGGCTTCCTGCCGCAGGGCCGTCCAGACGGGATCCGGCACCTCGATCTTCAGAACCGCTGCCTTGGGCCGCCTTGTGGAAGCCCGGGCCTTCGTGGGCGCTGCCGGTACGCTCTCGGTAGCCTCGGCCGGCTGGGGCTCGTCGAAGATCCGGGCCGCGGCCGGCGGCATCTGGGGGGCGCTCGAGGCCCGCGTGAAGCCGAGGTCCCTTGTGGCGGCCGCCAGCTGCCGGGCATCCTCCGGACTCGTATGCGGCCGTGGACGGGGCGAGGGCAGGAACGGAGGCTTGCTCATCGTCAGGCTCCCTGCTGCCCGGCCAGAATGGCGAGGAGCTCGTTCAGGACACCGCCCACCTCGGCGGCGGCCTTCGGATCGCCTCCCGGCCCGGCCGGCGTCGATCCCGTGAAGTGCATGGACTGGTACGCGGCCCGCTGGATCACCTCGGTCCGCAGCAGCGGGATGCCGGCGCCCTGGATTTCCTCCCGGGCGTGCTGGGCGACACGGCTCTGCAGGGGCGACATCTGGGTCAGGACCACCCGGGCCGGGATCGATCGGCGCAGCATCCGCTCGGCCCGCTGCACCACCTCGTAGGTCCGAAACACCTCCTGCAGGTCCATCCCCGAGATCTTGGTGGGGATCAGCACGAGGTCCGACTCGGCGATCGCGTAGGTGACGGCCTGTGAGGCGGCGCCCTCGAGGTCCACCAGGACGATCCCGTACTGCGTCGCTGCCTCCGCGATGCGGTCGAGAATGACGGTCTCCGTCACCCCCGAGATGACCGCGACGGTGGAGTCTGTTCCAGCGCGCTCGCGCCACGAGCCCACATGCCCGTTCGGGTCGGCATCGACGATGGCCACGCTTCCCCCCTGCCGGGCGAAGGCATCGGCCAGGCAGATCACGAGAGTCGTCTTCCCCACTCCCCCCTTCGTCGAGCAGACGCTGATGACCGCCATCGAAAGGCTCCTTGAGATCCGGGGGGCCAAACCCTCAAGGGCCTAAATCCCCAGACACCCTAGTGTCCAAGTCCCCAAGAACCCGTGAACCCAAGAGCCCGTAAGCCCAATTGATCTCTTGGGCAAAAACCCATTTGCCCATATAGAACGAATTCCTACGATATTTCAAATGCTTGGAGTCAACAGGATGCTCCAGCTCTATCGTAGGAGCTATCTGATCGGACTGTCGACCTTGTCCGTTCGGCGGCCTGGAACGCCCTGGTCCGGCCGAATGAACCGGTGGCATGAAGGCGCGTGAGCTATCGACCGGACGCTGCCGCGTAACGGCACAAGTCCCTGGTTTGACAGGAGAGGCCCGCGCATGCCGAATGCATGGTCTCGGTCGCTTGCTTGACCGAGGATTCGATCAAGGAACCGCCGCTTCACCGCAGTAGGACCCTGAAACGACAACGGCCCCCCGGTCGCCAAACCGGAAGGGCCGTCAAATCGTATGATGTGCCAAGGAACACCGAATGTCCTTAGCACATCATAGCTCCTCTCAGGAGTCAATCGAGAATGTGCATTCTCGAGGCGATGTCGCTTGGCCCGATGCGGTCCCAACCCAGGGACCACCATGTCGTTCGACCACCTGCTCAGTCTCGTTAACCATGTTCCCCTGGCCTCCCTGGACGCCCTGAGCCGCGATGTGTGGCGCGGGGCCGGGGAAGGCAGCCTGACCGAGGCCCAAGCCCAGGCCCTCGCCGAAGCCATCCACGGCCGTCGCAAACCGCGCGCTCAGGCCTCCGCCGTTTCCCTGGGATGTCTCACGGTCGGTTCCTCGCAGAGGCCTCCCGAGGCGGCTCCCGAAGCTTCGGGAGCACCTTCGAGCAAGGATCTGGCCAAGGATCCGCGCCTCTGGTCGTATTTTCCGGCCAAGCGTTCTCAGCGCGCACCAGACCGGGCCCGCTCCCTGGAACGCCGGCGAACCCTGGCCGCCTCCGGGCCCCTGCCGCCCACGCTCGCCTGCCGCTTCACCACAGGGGAGCTGGCGGTCCTCAAGGTCGTAGCCGACGCGTTCGTGGCGGCCCGCCAATGCACGCTCTCGATCCCCGAGATCGCAGCACGGTCCGGTGTGAGCCAGACCAAGGCGCGCGTGGCCCTGCGGATTGCCCGAAACCTCGGCCTGGTGTCGATCACGGAGCGGCGGGTTCCCTATCGTCCCAACCTCACCAACGTGGTTCGGATCGTATCGCCGGTCTGGTTGACCTGGCTGGCGCGCTGGAAACCTCGGAGCAAGGTCCCCGGGGGGATAAGCGGTGACCTGCCGACCTCCCGCCAAGCCCCTGAAGCCGTGGCCGCTGCCCCAGACAGGGGGGAGGGTTCACTTTTGAGAGGGCCACGGAATCAAGGGTTTACGAGAAAAGAGGCGGTCAGGCGCACAACCTGGAGGTGACGAGATGACCTCTCCGGTGCAGCAGCGCTCCGACATTCTGTCCTGGCTCGGGACTGAAGGTCCTAGATCCTCGAAAAGCACGTGAAACGCGAGCGCGAGCACGTGTCGAGGTCACGCGGTCAGGACGGGATCTTCAGCTCCGTCGCGACGCGATTTCGACGCACGTCTGGATTCGACGCCGCGTCCGGAAGAGAACGAAACTGCGACACGTGCGTTTTCGCCGATCGTGGGTGTTGACGTATTTGGGCTTGGTCCGTATACCCCGGTTCATCGGCGGGCGGCCAACGGGGTTGGCGGCTTGCTTTTGCATCTC
>NZ_JBKEZQ010000071.1:0-3557 GCF_053345175.1 Methylobacterium sp. M6A4_1b | reverse complement strand
CATGGAAGCGCCACCACGACGGAGGCAGTCCGTCGCGCGATCCAGCTACGTGAAGAGAGCGTAAGGGCGCTGGCCCGGCGCTACGGCGTCAGTCCGACGACGGTGCAGAAGTGGCGCAAACGGGCGACGACGGCGGATGCCCGGATGGGACCCAAAGAGCCGCGCTCCACCGTGCTCACGCTCGAGGAGGAGGCGATCATCGTCGCTTTCCGACGGCACACGCTGCTCCCGCTCGACGACTGCCTCTATGGTCTGCAACCGACGATCCCGCACCTGACCCGGTCCTCGCTGCATCGCTGTCTGGAACGGCACGGCATCAGCCGATTGCCCGAGATCGACGGCGACAAACCCAAGAAGCAGCGCTTTGCGAGTTACGCCATCGGCTACGTCCACATCGACATCGCCGAGGTCAGCACCGCTGAGGGCAAGCTCAGGCTGTTCGTGGCCATCGACCGAACCAGCAAATTCGTCTTCGTGCGGCTGGTCGAGAGCGCCGGCAAGATGGAAGCCGCTCAGTTCCTCCGCGACTTCATCGAAGCGGTGCCTTACCGCATCCACACTGTGCTCACGGACAACGGCATTCAGTTCACGTCACGCCAGCGGGATATCTACGACAGTCAGCACATCTTCGATCGTGTATGCGACGAGCATAACATCGAGCACCGTCTGACCAAGGTGAACCACCCTTGGACCAACGGGCAAGTCGAACGAATGAACCGTACGATCAAAGACGCGACGGTCAAACGCTACCACTACGACAGCCATGCTCAGCTGCGAACGCATCTGCATCTGTTCATCGATGCCTACAACTATGCCCGCAGGCTCAAGACGCTGCGCGGCTTGACGCCCACCGAGTTCATCCTGAACGCCTGGACGAAAGAGCCCGATCGCTTCAGGCTCGATCCGTCACACCTCATCCCGGGACCGTACACCTAGTGCATTGACGCGGACGGAGGATTCACGCGTACGATGAGCCGTGCGAGTCTGGGCGATGGCTTAGACGGTATGCGTGCTCCTCGATGCGATCGACGCGGAACGGTTGGCTGCGATCGCCAGCGACCGCTCCCATCCGCTCAAGCACACCCAGCGCGCCCGCATCGTCCTGCTCTCGGCCGAGCGCCTGAGCGTCCAGGACGTCGCCCGGCGGGCGGGCGTCAGCCGCCCGGCCGTGTGGCGCTGGCAGCAGCGCTACGCCGAGGCGGGTGTCGAAGGTCTGCTACGCGACAAGACACGTCCACCCGGCACGCCGCCCCATTCGACCGAGACGGTAGCCGAGGTCCTGGCGCTGACCTGCTCGGAGCCGCCGGGCGAGGTCACTCACTGGACTGGTCGTGCCGTAGCTCGTGCTGTCGGGATCTCGTTACGGGCCGTGCAGCGGATCCGGGACGCTCACCGCCTCCAGCCGCATCGTCTGCGCACGTTCAAGCGCTCGCGCGATCCCGCTTTCGCCGCCAAAGTCGAGGATGTCGTCGGGCACAACACAAGATCCGCCGGCCCATGCGGTGGTGCTGTCCATCGATGAGAAGAGCCAGATCCAGGCGCTGGAGCGGACCCGCCTCGACCGGCCACTCGCCCCCGGCCATCCGGCCGCCCAGACCCATGACGACACCCGTCACGGCACGACGACACTGTTTGCTGCCCTTGATGTCTTGGCGGGTACCGTGCTCGGCCGTTGCATGCAGCGCCACCGGAGCGGTGAGTTCGTCCGGTTCCTCAACGCCGTCGCGGCCGCCGTCCCGCCCGGCAAGGCGATCCACGCGATCCTCGACAACGTCGCTACCCACAAACATCCGAAGGTGCGCGCCTGGCTGGCTCGCCACCCGCGCTGGACGTTCCACTTCACCCCGACTTCGGCCTCGTGGCTCAACGCCGTCGAGGGCTTCTTCTCAGCGCTGACCCGTCGTCGGCTGCGGCGAGGCTCCTTCACCGGCGTCGTCGACCTGCAGGCGGCGATCAAACGCTACATCGCCGAGCACAACCGGCGCGCCAGACCTCTCGTCTGGACCAAACCCGCCACCGACATCCTCGCCGCCGTCAGCCGATCCCCTGAACCATCCGTCTGAGTCACTGCCCTAGCATTACAGTTGCGTTTCCGACGAGGTTCTGAATCTCTGCCTCACCATGATTCGCGCATCATGGACGACCGGGACCTCTGTCGAGGCGACGCTGGAGTTGTGGGCCTCGTCGCTGCGAGACGTGAAGGGGCGCATGCGGCCCCTGTTCACCCAGGAGCGGGTCGCCGCCTCGGCGGGCGCGTTCCTGGACGGACTGCTCGGCACGGAGCGGCGCAAGACCGGTTGGATGCGGGCGGAAGCCGCGGGCGATCCTGGGCCTTGGCGTCAACAGGCCGTGCTCGGTCGCGGACGCTGGGATGCCGACACCCTGCGCGACGTGGTGCGGGATTATGCCCTGGAGACGCTGGCCGACCCAGATGCGGTTCTGGTCCTCGACGAGACCGGCTTCCTCAAGCAGGGCAAAGCCTCGTGCGGCGTGCATCGTCAGTACACCGGCTCGGCCGGCAAGATTACGAACTGTCAGATCGGCGTGTTTGCGGCCTACGCCTCACGGCACGGTCATGCCTTCATCGATCGGGCCTTGTACCTGCCCAAGACCTGGACTTCGGATCCGGCCCGGCTGGCCGCCGCCCACGTGCCGGAGGGGACGGCCTTCGCGACCAAGCCGGGGCTGGCTCTGGCGATGATCGAGCGGGCGATGGCCGCCGACGTGCCGTTTTCCTGGGTGGCGGCCGATACCGTGTACGGGGTCGGCGACATCGGACAAGCGCTACGCCGGGCGGGCAAGGGCTACGTGCTCGGGGTCAAGAGTGATCACAGGCTCAATTCCTGGATCGACAAGCCACCGGTGGCGGGCACCGCCGAGGCGATCGCGAACGGCCTTGCTCCGACGGCCTGGACGCGTCTGTCGGCGGGCGACGGGACGAAGGGCGCGCGGCTGTACGACTGGGCCTACTGCGAACTGGCCGACCTCGATGGTGCCGACGACCAGACCGGCCTGTGGACGCGGGGGCTCCTGATCCGGCGCAGCCTGGCTGACGACGAGCGGTTCTACTTCACGACCTGGTGCCCGGCCGGCACGCCGATCCAGACCCTGGTCGACGTCGAGGGACGGCGTTGGAGCATCGAGGATGCGTTCGAGACGGCCAAGACCGAACTCGGGCTCGCTCACAACGAGACCCGCTCCTGGCACGGCTGGCACCGACACGTCAGCCTGGTGATGATGGCCTTTGCCCTGCTGGCGGTGATCCGCCGTCACGCCAACGCACCGCCCCCAAAAAGACCGGCTCGGACGAGACCGCGCGCCCATTGATCCGCTGGTCAGTGCAGGAGATCCGCCGCATCGCGGTCCGTCTCGCGCAGCGGCGCATCCAGCCCGCTCACGTCATCGCATGGTCGCTCTGGCGACGGGCGCATCAGGCCGCCGCCCGCCAAGCCCATCTCAAACGCCGTACCGCACACCCCAAACGGCGACGACAAGGCCCGAAGCCCAGGACAGCCACCCAACAGACATCACACACCAAAACGCAACTGTAATGCTAG
>NZ_JBKEZQ010000070.1:0-3687 GCF_053345175.1 Methylobacterium sp. M6A4_1b | reverse complement strand
GGCGAATTCCTGAGGCGTTCGCCACCCCAGGGCGGTGTGAGGTCGGCTCTCGTTGTAGTGCCGCCGCCACGTCTCGATCTTGCTCCTCGCGTCGGCCAACGACAAGAACCAGTTCGCGATCAAGCACTCGTCGCGCAGCCGCCCGTTGAACGACTCGACCAGCGCGTTGTCGGTCGGCTTGCCGGGCCGTGAGAAGTCCAACGTGACACCATTCTCGTAGGCCCAGCGGTCGAGAGCTTTCGAGACGAACTCAGGCCCGTTATCGACCTGAATGGCGCATGGTGCTCCGCGCAGCAGCGCCAAGCGGCCGACGACGGCCACGACCTGCTCGCCTTTGATGCCTTGGTCGACCTCGATCGCCAGAGCCTCGCGCGTGAACGCATCGACGACCGTCAAGGCCCGCAGCCGGCGACCGTCGAACAGCGCGTCGGAGACGAAGTCCATCGACCAACGCTCGTTCGGCCGGAGCGCAGCAGGCTGACGCTCACGGTGTGCCGCGCTGACGTTCCGGCGCGGTCGCTTGAGCCGCAGGCTGAAGCCCCTCGTCCCGGTAGAGACGATGAACCCTCTTATGGTTCACCCGCCAACCCTCTCGGCGCAGCAGGATGTAGATTCGAAAATAGCCGTAGCGCACCCGGCTCTTGGCCAGATCACAGATGCGCATCCGCAGCGGTGCCTGATCGGGCTTGGTCGAGCGGTAGCGGATGCTCGACCGGCCGACGCCGAGCGCGACGCAGCCGCGCCGCTCGCTCCGTGCGCCTCCTGAACTTGGTGCACGAGTTCGCGTCGCCGAGCAGGCGTCAGAGCTTTTTTTGCGAGCACGTGCCTCACAGGATGTGCTTGTTGATCGTCCCCCGGTTCCACGGACACGGGGTTAGCTTGCGTTCCGCTCGGCCTGCTCGGGGGTGATGTAGCCGAGCGCCGAGTGGATGCGCTGCCGATTGTAGTAGCCCTCGATGAAGGCGAACTGGTCGCGTCGGGCCTCGTCCCGGGTCGCCCATCGTCGTTGGTGGACGAGTTCGACCTTGAGGGTGTGGAAGAAGCTCTCCATCGGAGCGTTGTCGTAACAACAGCCCGTCCGGCTCATGGAGGGCGTCGCCTTCATGTCGGCGAGCTGCTTGCGATAGGCGTCGGCCGCATATTGGCTACCGCGATCCGAGTGGCAGATGAGGCCGCCCCCCGGTCGTTGCCGTTGGGTCGCCATCATCAGGGCAGCCTGCGTCAGTTCGGTCCGCATGTGGTCGCGCATGGACCAGCCGACGATCTTGCGGGTGGCGAGATCAAGGACGGCGGCCAGGTAGAGCCAGCCTTCTCCGGTCGGCAGGTAGGTGATGTCCGCCAGCCAGACTGTGTTGGGCCGTGCGGCCGAGAAGAGCGGCTTCAGGAGGTTGGGCGCGATCGGCAGATCATGACGGCTGTCGGTGGTGCAGGGTCGGAACCGACGCCCTGCCAGGGCCCGGATACCATGCTGGCGCATCAGGCGCTCCACTCGCCCGCGACTGACCGTTCGGCCCTCCGCGCGCAGGGCCGCATGCACCCGAGGCGAGCCATAGCGCTTATGATGCCCGGCATGGATGCGCCGGACGTCGTCGAGGAGCTGATGGTTCGACACCGACCGGGCGCTCTCGGGGCGTGACCGCCAGCCGTAGTAGCCGCTGGGGGAGACTGCGAGCACGCGGCACATGAGACGCACCGGCCAGGTGCTCGCATGCTGCTCGATGAAGGCGAACGTCACTTGGGCATCTCCGCGAAGATGCCGATCGCTTTTTTTAGGACGTCGCGCTCCATGCGCGTCCGGTCGAGTTCACGCCGCAGACGGGCGATCTCGGCGGCTTGGTCGGAGGGGGAAGCCACCGGGCTCGCTGGCACGGCTCCCGGTGACCCTGCTGCCCGCGGTGGTGGGGAGCCACCCATCAGCGCCGAGCGCCATTGCCTCAGCATCGAGGGTTGGATCCCGAGCTCGGCTGCGATGTGCATCTGCGGCCGGCCGCTGCTGTCCAGCAGGGCAACCGCTTCCCGTTTGAACTCGGGGGTGAACTCGCGTCGCGTCTTGGCCATCAAACACCTTCCCCGCCCGCAAGGAGCGTATCAGAGGTGTCCGTGGAACCGGGGGACGATCAGCCTACGACGTCGACGAGGACGACGACCGCAAGGTCATGCGTCTGCCAAAGCACCTGCGGAAGCTGCTGAGCTCGATCGACGAGACCGATGTGTCGAAGCTCCAGGCCCTCATAAACCTCGACCCGAAGACGGTCGCCTGGATCGCCGAGAAGAACCCACGAGAGCTCAAGAGCCTCGATGGCGCCGTGGAGTTCGTCACGTCGTCCCGAACCGCAGCGAAGGTGCTGGCCTGGTGCTTCGTGACGGCGGCGACGGCGTTCGGTCTCGTCGTCACTGCGGCCAAGAACGGGATCGACCTCTTCCAGATCGTGCGAGGTCGCAAGGGATGAACCTCCGCTTCTTCGGATTCTTCGCCCTCGGCGTCATCTGCTCGGCAATCCTCATCCCATCGGCGGTGATCTGCTACTGGGCAGCGGATCGGCACGTCCCGGTCGATGTCCTCCGCACCGAGGTGCTCACGCCCACCGTGAAGCCCGGCGGCAAGCTCATCATCCGGCAGACGATCCGCTACACGCGGGACTGCAAGGAGCATGTCGACCGCGCCCTCTATGACGCGCACACCCACCGTCGGTGGCTGACTGATGTCGACTACGAGCGCCCGCCGCGCGGCCTGGGCGATCACGTGGTGACCTTCGTCGAGGATGTCCCGAGCTACTTTTTTGAGCCTGGGCCCGCTTCCTACCGCGCGGCCCCGGTCTACGCCTGCAACCTCGTGCATCAGTACGTTTGGCCGCTGACGCGCGATGAGACCGTGATCCGGTTCATGGTGGAGGGGACGCCATTCTGAGCGGAACGACCGCCACCCCACGCGCTTCAGCCCAGACCCAAGCGAGACTCGACCTCCACCCGCCCGGAGCAATCCGAGGCGGGTTTTCGCGCTGTCCCGAGGTCTTAGTGTCAAAAGCGCAATTGCTGTGTCTTTCACATGATAGACAACAGCTGTTAATTAGGCGATGCCCTCAGCGAGCGCCGGCTTCAACAAAGGGTATCACGATGACGACTTATATCGGCACTTTAGGCGACGATAGGGTAGATGGCGGCTATAATAACTTCTACGGACTTGATGGAAATGACTTTATTGTTGTGAACTTTGCAGGTCTATGCGTCGTGGAAGGCGGGACCGGATCTGATATTATTTTGATCGACCGCACAAATCAATACACAAGCGGGAATTTTTACGGCGGCGACGGCTCAGACAGAATTACAGGTGGAAATTTAGCAGACAACATATATGGCGGTGAGGGAGCAGACTTCATAGCAGGAGGAGACACAGCTTTCCTCACCGGCGGCGGAACGGCAATTACTTACCTTCCGGCCGCTAGCGGCAATGATTTCTTGGATGGGGGGGCCGGTTCTGACTCTATGTACGGTTTCGATGGAAGCGATACACTGTACGGTGGCGACGGAGACGACTCAGGCGACATCTCTATCATTATTGGTGCGAGCCTTCAAAATATCAAAGCTGGATTGTATGGGGGCGACGGCAACGATTATCTAGATGGTGGGCGGGGTAATGACTACCTCGATGGCGGCTCGGGTAGCGACACGGTGCTTGGTGGGGAAGGC
>NZ_JBKEZQ010000007.1:0-214663 GCF_053345175.1 Methylobacterium sp. M6A4_1b | reverse complement strand
CTAGGTGTCGTTGCCCAGAAGGTTGTTCAGCCTTTGCCAGGGTGTCTGTCGGCTGAGGGCGGAGTGGGTTCGGCTGGTGTTGTAGTGGTCGATCCCGGGGCTCATGGCGCGTATCCGCTCGGCGGACGAGGCGTAGGGCTCGGCGTAGATCCATTCGCGCAGCGAGGTCTGGATGAAGCGCTCGGCCTTGCCGTTGGTGCGCGGCGTGTAGGGCCGCGTCCGAACGTGGCGCAGGCCGGCCTCGGCGAGCAGATCGCGGAAGGCATGGCTGCGGTAGGCCGAGCCGTTGTCGCTCATCACGCGCTCGACGGTGACGCCGTGCCGGGCAAAGAACGCCAGCGCCTCGTTCATGAAGGTCAGCGCGCTCTGCTTGGTCTCGTCGGGCAGGACCGCCGTGTAGGCAAGACGCGAGGCGTCGTCGATGGCGACATGCAGGGCCTCCCAACCGATGCCGCGCCGGCCATCGCGCCGGTTGCCGGTGATGCGGTGACCGACGCCCTCGATCCGGCCGAGCTTCTTCGTGTCGATGTGGATGAGTTCGCCCGGCCTCTCGCGCTGGTAGCGGATGACCGGCGGTCGGGCTTCGAGCGCGCTGAGACGGCCGAGGCCCAGGCCGCGCAGGACTCGGCCGACGGTGGAACGTGGCAGGGCCAGGCGCTCGGCGATGACCTGACCCGTCAGCCGCGTGCGCCGCAGAGCCTCGACCTGCGTGCGGATCACGGGCGTGACACGCACCTTCGGTCGGAGGGGCGCCGAGCTTCTGTCGCGAAGCGCCCCCGCGCCACCCGCCCGAAAGCGGGCCAGCCACTTGTAGGCTGAGCGCTCGCTGAGGCCGGCGGCCTGCGCCGCCTCGGCCACGCGCCAGCCTTCGACCAGGATCCGGTTCACCAGGAGGGCTCGACCATGGACCGTCATGCGGGCATGCTGATGCGTGTTCATCCGGGGCGCTCGGTCAGGGTTGGTCGGCTTCGCAACCCCAGCCTCTCACCCCCGCCTCGGGTGAACAACCTTCATAGCTTCGACAGCTAGCCCGGTCCTCCCCAGACAGGATGTCCCATGCTCGCTTGCGCGATCCTCGACGATTACCAGGGCGTCGGCCCCACCATGGCGGATTGGTCGGATCTGGCGGACCGCCTCACCTTGCGGGACCTGCGCACCACCTTCGCGACCCGGGACGCCCTCGTCGATGCGATCCGGGATTGCGAGATCGTGGTGATGATGCGCGAGCGCACACCGTTCCCGGCCGAGCTGTTCGCGCGGCTGCCGAAGCTGCGGCTCCTCCTCACCAGCGGGATGCGCAACCTGTCGATCGATCTGGCCGCCGCGAGGGCGCACGGCGTCACGGTCTGCGGCACAGCCAGCCACCCCGAGCCGCCGGTGGAACTGACCTGGGCGCTGATTCTCGGCCTCGCCCGGCACCTCGTGCCCGAGGTGCAGGCCCTGCGCACGGGCGGCCCCTGGCAGGGCAGCATCGGCAGCGATCTGGCCGGACGACGCCTCGGCCTCCTCGGCCTCGGCAAGACGGGCGCTCGCGTCGCCCGGATCGGACAGGCCTTCGGGATGGAGGTCAGCGCCTGGAGCCCCAATCTCACGGCCGAGCGGGCCGCGGCCGAGGGCGTCGCCCTCGCGCCTTCCCTGGAGGCGCTGCTGGCGGTGAGCCACGTCGTCTCGATCCACCTCGTCCTCGGCGAGCGCACCTGCGGCCTGGTCGACGACGCGGCGCTGCGCCGGATGCGGCCGGACGCATTCCTGATCAACACCTCCCGCGCCGCGATCGTGGACGAGGCCGCGCTGCTGGCGGCCCTCACCGAGAACCGGATCGCCGGCGCCGGCCTCGACGTCTTCGAAACCGAGCCGCTGCCGCCGGATTCACCCTGGCGCACCCTGCCCAACGTGCTGGCGACGCCGCATCTCGGCTACGTCACGGAGCGGAACTACCGCACCTACTTTCCCGAGATCGTGGAGGACATCCGGGCGTTCCTCGATGGGGCGCCGATCCGCGTCCTGGGCTGAAACCGTCCGGAGCGGGTCTCAGGCCCGCTGCTCCACGAAGGCCCGCATCAGAAGGTTCGCGATCGCGAGCGGCGGCGGCGTCGTGAGTCCGTCGGGATGGCGGCCCTCGAGCATCGCCGCGACGCTGTCCCGCGAGAACCAGCGCGCATCGGCGAGCTCCTCGGGATCGAGGGTGATGGCCGCGTCGAGGCTTTCGGCCACGCAGCCGATCATCAGCGAGGACGGGAACGGCCAGGGCTGCGAGGCGTGGTAGCGCACCGCCCCGACGGTCAGGCCGACCTCCTCGAAGGTCTCGCGCCGCACGGCGTCCTCGACGGTCTCGCCGGGCTCGAGGAAGCCGGCGAGGCAGGAATACATGCCCTCATGGAAGCGTGGCGAGCGCCCGAGCAGACAGGAATCGCCCCGGGTGATCAGCATGATCACCACGGGGTCGGTGCGGGGAAAGTGGTGCGTCCCGCAGGCCGTGCATTCGCGGCGGTAGCCGCCGGCCGCGAGGGTGGTCGGGCTTCCGCAATTCGCGCAGAAGCCGTGGCGCGCGTGCCAGCCGAGCAGCGACTTCGCCGTGGCGAGGAGCCCGAGTTCGTGGGGCGCGATCCGGCCCTCGCCGGCGAGGCTGCGCAGGTCGTTGGTGCGGAAGTCCGGGTCGGCCTCGATGCCCTCGGCCATCTCCGCCGGCAGGGCCGCGGCGAAGACCGGGGCGCCCTCGAGGCGCCCGAGAAAGAGCGTCAGGCTGCGCGGGCCCATAGGGGCGGCCGCCTCCGGCGTCAGGAGCGCCGTGTCGCCCGCCAGGACGATACGGTCGCCGGCCAGAAGGACGATGTGGGCATCGGGCGCGGCGAGGTCGGGAATCGCGGAGGCGCTCTCGGCGGAGTGGCGCACGAGGCGGTTGTGGACGTAGCCGAGCCGGCCCTGGAACTCGGCCATGCCTCAGGCCGCCGCGAAGAGGGCGCCGATGCGCTCGATCATCTGGGCGCGGGCATGGTGCGGGTAGGGGGTCGCGGTGCCGATGCCCCAGACCGGCTTCGGCCAGGCGGGATCGGAGCGGAAGCGTCCGATCACGTGGACATGGAGCTGGGCCACGACGTTGCCCAAAGCCGCGACGTTGACCTTGTCGGGCTTGGCGAGGGTCAGCATCACGCCCGTCGCGATCCGCATCTCGTCCATGAGTGCCTGCGCATCGGCCTGCGACAGGTCGGTGAGCTCGCTGGCGCCGGCCCGCCGCGGCACGAGGATCAGCCAGGGGAAGCGGGCGTCGTCCATCAGCAGGACGCTGCACAGGGCGAGGTCGCCCACATGCACGGTGTCGGCGGCCAGTTGCGGATCGAGGGTGAAGTCGGTGCTCATCGCGAGGCGATGTAGAGCGGAACCGTGGCCGATGCGAGGGGTGGCCGGCGTCAGATCCCGCTGAACCAGTTGTAGCCCTGGTCCTCCCAGTAGCCGCCCGGATAGTCGTTGGTCACGAAGATCACCGCGATGTGCTTGGGGCTCTTGAAGCCGAGCTTCGTCGGCACCCGGACCCGGAGCGGATAGCCGTACTCGGGCGCGAGGGGCTGGCCGGCGAAGTCGAGGGCCAGGATCGTCTGCGGGTGCAGGGCGCTCGGCATGTCGAGGCTGCCGTAATAGCGGTCGGCACATTTGAAGCCGACATACTTGGCGGTGAGATCGGCGCCGCTCCGCTCGAGGAAGGTCCGCAGCGGCACGCCGCTCCACTGCCCGATCTGGCTCCAGCCCTCGATGCAGATGTGGCGGGTGATCTGGCTCTCCTGTGGCAGGGCGCGCAGCTTCGCCAGCGTCCAGGGCGCCTTGTCGTCGACGAGGCCGGAGACTTCGAGCTTCCAGGTCGCCGCGTCGATCTCCGGGATGTTGTCGGGCGGGTAGAAGGCGTTGAAGCGGAAGGGGCTGTCGATCATCGAGGCCGGGTAGGTCGGGGCCAGGGTCGCAGGATCGAACAGCCATTGCTGGACCCGGTCGTTGGCCCGCGACATCGCCCAGAGCATCCGGTCGGCCAGGGTGCCGTTGCTGCCCGTGGAGAGATCGCAGCCGGAGAGGAGGGTCAGGGCTCCGAGCGAAAGGCCGCCGCGCAGCACCGTCCGGCGCTCCAGGCGGGCGAGGGCGGGGGCGAGGTCGCGGCGCAGGGCCTTGAGCCGAGCGGCATCGTCGGGGTCGCGCGGCATCAGCGGACGGTCTCCTCGGTGACGCGGGCGCGGCCGGTGATCATCGCCAGCAAGGTGCTCGGCACGATGACCACGAGGGCGAGGTGCAGGAGGATGAAGCCGGCGAGGCCCGCCATGGCGCCGAAATGGACGCGCCGCGCCCATTCGTAGCCACCGAACAGATTCGCCAGGGCCTGCCACTGCACGGGCTTCCAGAGGGCGCATCCGGAGGCGACCAGGAGGAGGCCGAGCGCGATGGCGACCACGTAGGCGAGGCGCTGTACCGCGTTGTAGCGGCCGACCCGGTGGCTGAGCCGCAGTGCCAGCGCGGCGCGGGCGTCGCGCCAGACCGCGCCCGGGCTCAGGGGCAGGAAGGCGGTCGCGAAGTGCCGGGCGATGAGTCCGTAGACGAGGTAGGCGAGGCCATTGAGGGCGAAGAGCCACATGGCGGCGAAGTGCCAGGCGAGCGCGCCGCCGAGCCAGCCGCCGAGAGTCGCCCATTTCGGGAAGGCGAAGGGGAAGAGCGGCGAGGCGTTGTAGATCGCCCAGCCGCTGAACAGCATGCAGAACACCGCGACCGCGTTGATCCAGTGGGTGATCCGCACCACGAGGGGATGGATGACCACGAGCCGCGACGGGGTTTCGGGGACGATCGTCAACGGGACCTCGGTCTCACGGGGCACTCGGTTTCTTGAAGTGCCTGGTTTCTTGGGAGCGGCGACGTTTCCCGGAGGCGGTCACCCCGGACCCGCCCGCGGCTGCGGACAGGGCCGGGGACGGGATCACATCGACGGGACGGTGCCGTTGCGGCCGACGATCAGCACCACGGCGTTGAGCTTGCCATCGGCGCCCGCCTTGGTGAAGGCCACGACCTTTTCGCCCGCCACCACGATGCTCTTCTCGCCCGGGTCGACGAGGGTCACCGGCACGTCCTCGGGCACCACCACCTTCTTCTCGCCGCCCTGGTACTTGACCAGCATGGTGCGCCCCTCGGTGCCGGACAGGCTGCCGATGGCGCCGTTGGTCATGGTGGAGTTCGAGCCGAGGTCCCACGGATAGTGGCCGTCGGCGGTGCCGCGCAGGGAGGAGGCGAACACCGTGACCTGCAGGGCCTTCTGGGTGCCGTCGGGCTGCGGGATCGCGGCGGTGCCGATGTAGCTCTCGGACTTGATGTCGGACAGCTTCCCGGTGCTGGCGGCGAGGATCTTGGTGTCGTCCCCGAAGGTCACGGTCTTGCTCTCGCCCATGCGGGGCTTGATCGTCACGGTCGATCCGTCGACGGATTCGATGGTGCCGCGGTAGCGCACCACATCGGCGGCCCGGGCCGGTGCGGCGGCGAGCGCGAGGCCGACGGCGAGGCCGGTGAGCAGCGTCTTCATCATGGCGTCCCTCCTGGGTTGTTGTTGAGCGGGCAACCAAAGCCCGCTCCGCCCGATGCTCCGGGCGTCCTGAAACCGGTTCTGTCGGCCCCGAGGCTCCGCTCACATCGGCGGAACGGTGCCGTTCTCGCCGACGATCATCCGATCTGCCACGGCGAGGCCGCCGGCATCCGCCTTGGTGAAGGCGACGACGCGGGCGCCCGGCTTGATCTTGCTGGCATCGCCGGGGGCGAGGGCCACGACGGGCACGCCTTCCGGCACGGTGATGGTCTTCTCGCCGCCCTTGTAGGTCACCCGGATCGTCCGGTCGGCGGTGCCCGAGAGCGCGCCCACCGCACCGTTGGTCATGGTGTTCTCCCTTTCGAGATCCCACGGGTAGTGACCGTCGCCGGTGCCGCGCATGCTCGGCGCGAACACCGCGACCTCGAGGGCCTTCAGGGTGCCGTCCGCCTGCGGCGTGGCGGCGGTGCCGATGTAGCTGTCGGGCTGGATGTCGCTGATCTTGGCGGTGTTGGCGGTGGCGACCCGCACGGCGTCGCCGAGCCTGACCTGCACGGGCGCCCCGAGGCGCGGCTTGATGGTGACGCTGGTGCCGTCCACCGCCTCGATCGTGCCCCGGATGCGAACCACCGGGGAATCGGCCATCGCCGGCAGGCAGAGCCCGAGGCTGGACAGGGCGAGGACGAGGGTCAGCGACTTCATGCAGATGTTCCTGGCGACCGGTCCATGCCGGCGGCCGGGACGCTGCTCCCGATCGTTCGCGTGCGCAAGTCAATTGCGCGCGATTCGTCTGCGTCACTGTGCCGTGCGTTCAGTATGCCAATGGCTCAACGCGACCAGAGTTCGGTGTGCAGGACGTTCAGTGAGCCATGAGCATCGGGATCGCCGCATGGGCGAGAAGATGGCTGGTCGGTCCCCCGAAGATCATCTGGCGCAAACGACTTTGGGTATAGGCGCCCTTGATCAGAAGGTCACAGCCGAAGGCTTCGGCTTCAGCGAGATAAACCTCGCCCGGCGTTCGCCGGCCGGCCGAATGGGCCCGAAAATCGGCGCTGATCCCCTCGCAGGCAAGGGCACGGGCCAGCTCCTCGGCGGTGGGACCCGGCACCGTCCCGCCCTCGACGCTGATGACGCGGATCCGCTTCGCCTGCCGCAGGAAGGGCATCGCGAAGGCCACGGCCCGGGCCGTCTCGGTGGAGCCGTTCCAGGCGATCAGGATCGCCTCGCCCAGGGTCGCGGGGGCGATCGGCGGAGCCAGCAGGATCGGCCGCCCGCTCTCGAACAGGGCGGTTTCGAATGTGGTCATGCGCGGTGCGCCGTCCTCGGCACCGGGCCGGCCCACCACCGTGGCGGTGAACAGGCGCGCATACTGGCCGAGGAAGCTGTCGCCCGCCGGCACGTCGGGTCGCCAGCGGTAGCGCGGACCGGCCCCGAGGGCCTCGGGATTGCACGGCCCCTCCGCCGCGAGCGGCACGCCGGCCCGGGTCATGAAGTCGATGAACTGCCCGCCGGCCCGCTCGGCCTCGACCTTGTCGGCCTCCTCGTCGCGGAGCCAGGTCATGCCCCCGACCATGTCGACGGGAACGTACTCGGCCAGGGCCGGCCGCAGGGAGACGCCCTCGATGAGGCTGCCGAACCGGCGGGCGGTGAGGATCGCGGTCTCGAAGACCGAGGGCAGGGCGTCATGGGATGCGACGGGAACGAGCAGGGTCTTCATCGGGGAGCCTTCCTCGCAGCGGCACGATGGGTTCAGGCTAGTGCGAAACGTCGTTCCGGAAAACAGGACGACCCAGGGCGATGAGAGTTTTCCCGGCGTGCCTGTGCGGGCATGCCGGACAGCGCGGAATGCAGCCTATTTCCCCAATAAGCTTGGCCGGCTCAAAGATCAGTCCCGATCGAGAAGGGCTCAGAAAAGAGTCGGTTCAAGCTCGGAACCCAATCGAGCCTTCATCGTTGGCCCACCAATCATGACAGGCAGGTTCCGCAACACGGATGAATAGCCTTTGGCCGTTTAGACTGCACTGTCCCGCCAAATTAGAGGAACACATGATCAAGAAGACTCTCGCTCTCACCGCCGTGATGACCGCCCTCTCCGCACCCGCCTTCGCGCAGGGCATGGGCGGTGACTTCCGCATGGATGCCATGCAGGCCAACGCCTTCGAGATTCAGTCGAGCCAGATCGCGCTCGACAAGAGCCGCAACCCGCAGGTGCTGCGCTTCGCCCGCGACGCGATCCGTGACCACCGCGCCGCCAACGTCGCCCTGGCCGGTGGCGAGGGCAACTACGCGGCGGTGCGCGGCAACGAGGGCCTCGGCAGTCTGGTCACGGCCCCGCTCGCGGTGGCGGGTGGCGCCGTCGGCGCGGCCACGGGCGCGGCCGTCGGTGCCGTGGGCGGCACCCTGAGCGGCGGTCCCGTCGGGGGCGTCGAGGGCATCGGTTCGGGCGCGGCTCGCGGTGCGGCGACGGGCAGCCGGGCCCTGAGCGGCGACGTGGACACCACCGCGGGGACCACCATCATCCAGCCGAACCCGCAGCAGCAGGCGATGCTTGCGGAGCTATCGCAGACGCCGGCCGGCCCGCGCTTCGACCGCCTCTACGGCCGCATGCAGGTCCAGTCGCACGAGACGACGATCGGCATGTTCCGCTCCTACGCCGCCTCGGGGCCGAACCCGGCCCTGCGCGCCCATGCCGAGCAGGCCCTGCCGGTCCTGCAGGCCCACTACCAGATGGCGCAGAGCCTTCCGGGCGCCCGCTGAAGCCGCACCGGCGACACGTCGGGCCGAGTGCCCGGCGTGAGGCCTCGATCGGAAAGGACGCCGGGCCCCAGGGCCCGGCGTCCTTCTTCGTTTCAGGCCTCGGCGCAGCCGATCATCGCGGCGGGGCTCAGGCTGCGGCCGGCCTGATCGATGGCCGGCTTGAACGCGCCCGTCTCGGGGTCGCGCAGGAGCAGCTCACCGCGCGCGATGCCGAAATGGGCGCCGTGCAGGGCCAACTGCCCGCTCTCCACCCGCTTGCGCACGAACGGGAAGGTCATCAGATTCTCGAGGCTCTGCGCGACCATCGCGTATTCGAGGCGGGTCAGGTAGTCCGGGGCCTCCGTGTCGCCGGCCTTACTGGCGGCGGGCTCGACCAGGGAGACCCACTTGCCGATGAAGTCGCCCTTCGACAGGGGCTTGGCGGGGTTCGCGTAGGCCTTGATGCCGCCGCAGGTGGCGTGACCCAGCACCACGATGTGCTTGACCTCCAGCCCCTCCACCGCGAACTCGATCGCCGCCGAGGTGCCGTGAAAGTCGCCGCCGGTCTCATGCGGGGGCACGATGTTGGCGACGTTGCGGATCACGAAGAGTTCACCGGGTCCGGTGTCGAAGATGACCTCGGGGGAGACGCGGCTGTCGCAGCAACTGATCATCAGCACCTGGGGGCTCTGCCCCTCGGCCAGCTTGGCGTAACGCTTGGCCTCGTCGGTGAGGCGTCCGTCGATGAACGAGCGGTAGCCGGCTTTCAGCGTCTCTGGAAACATGGGGGTCCTCCCTCGGGGTGTCATGAATGGCACGCCGTCGAGCGGCGTGCCGGTGGTCAGGGTTGTCCTCGCCAGTTTAGGACGACGGGTGTGGGGGGTATCGTCCCGGCGACGATGTCGCGGGCGACCGCGACGAGGCCGTTCGGCTCGATACGTTCGGAGGTGGCCTCGAGTTCGGCCAGGGTCCACCAGCGGGTACCGAGGACCGGGTTGTCCTCGGTCTCGGCGAGGCGGCGCGTATCCACGGTCGCGTCGGGCAGGCGGACGACGAAGTAGCGCTCGCGGGCGTAGCGGGAGGTCCGGAACAGGTGGAAAGGGCCGTCGCAGGACGCGACCTGCGGCCCGATCTCGGCATTCGCCACGCCGATCTCCTCGGAGAGTTCGCGGCGGCAGGCTTCCACATGCGTCTCGCCGGCCTCCAGCCCGCCCCCGGGCATGAACCAGAAGGTGCGCTCCTCCGGCCGGACCGGATCGATCGGGCGCACCGATTCGTAGGCGATGAGCAGGAGGCGATGGTCGGGGTCGAACACCAGCGCCCGGGCGATGTCGCGAACGGTCAGATCCTGCGTCATGTCCCCCTCACGGCTCCGCTTCGATCTCCGATCTAGCAGGGAATCCGCCTGCGGCCAGGGGGCGATCCGCCGGCGGGGCCGGCATCCAGATCACGATAGGAAGACCCTCTTCGTCCGAACCGGGCGGATCGGGCAGCGGACGGGCACGGCCTTCGGCGAGATCGCGGGCGACCACGAGGGCGGCCAGCGCATCGAGATGGTCGTCCGCGCCGGTCCCCGAGGGGCGCGCCGCGATCAGGCCCTCGGGCAGTCCGGCGCCGGCGAGCAGGGCCCGGCGCTCGGCCAGACCCGCACGGCGCATGGGACCCTTCTTGCTCGCCGCGAGGGGACGTCCTCCGTTGAGGCAGTGGAACACGATCTCGGGATGGACCTCGTGGAGGCGCGTGACCAGGTCGGGACGGGCCCGGAGCGTCGCGTCGACGGTCCGGATGGCGGGGAGGATGTTCCAGCACTGGATCGAGGGCGCGAAGGGCGGCGTACTGTGCGCGCGCGACAGCACCTTGGCCTCCTCGTAGGTCGCCGCGTAGACCGCCGCGCGGGCCGGCACCGGGAATACGCTCGCGCGTCCGGCGCCCAGGACGGCGCGCGCCGCCCGGTCCGCGCTCCGGCCGCCGCCCGTCACATGCGCCTCAAGGCCGATGGGACAGTCGATCCCGACGCGGATCGGCGCCTCGGGGCCGTCGAGGAAATCGACCGGCCGGGCGACGCGCACGGCACGGAAGCGGGTCGCGTCGTCGAGGTCGAGGAGCACCCCGGCCCAGGCCCCGCGGCACCCGTCGAGGCCGCCGATCCAGCGCGTCATCGGCGTGGGCCGGACGCGGTCGACACGAACCGGATCGGGCCTGGCCCGTTGTCGCTGCTCAGGGCCGCCGCTGCCGGCGGCCGCCGAAACGGGAATGCGTTCATGGACATCGCCGTCGATAAGGTCACCGAAATCATTCTGCGCGTGCGCGCCGTCGATGTGAAGGAAGGGCCGACCGACCCCGATTCCGGCTCGAACCCGACCGATGACGGGGCCACGGACGTGCTCATCTCCGGCACCGACGACGCCACCGAGGAGGAGTTGCGGGCGATGATCGGTGCCCTCAACGACGACGAGCGCGCCGACCTCCTCGCGCTCCTCTACGTCGGGCGCGGCGACATGGAGCCCGAGGAATGGTCGGAGGCGGTGCGCTTCGCCCGCGAGCGGGAAGCCGCCGGCGAGGGCGCCGCCCGCGAGATCCTCGGCATCCCCAACGCGGGCGACCTTCTCGAAGAAGGCCTGTCCAATCTCGGCATCACGCCGGACCTGCCCTAGGCCGCAGGCAGGACGAACCAGGGGCGGGCCGGCGGCTCGCCCCTGGGCGCGGCGTCAGAGGCAGGGCAGGACGAGCGCGGTGTCGGCGACGAAGCCGGCCGTGTCGCGCAGGCTCCGGGGCTGGGCCGGATCCTCCGACACCGCCTCGGCCTCCGTGTGCAGGCGGTCGTTGCAGGCGCAGGTGGCAATCTGCCCCCTCGGCGGCGAGCAGATGTCGTGGTGCATGCAGGCGACATCGAGGGCATCGATGGGCGGGAGCGGGCTGCGGTTCCCCGGGCCGCAGTAGTTGCCGTGGATCAGGAACGTCCCGCGCTTCAGGTTGACGTAGGGCGTCTCCTGCGCGCGGACGGCGGGGATCGCGGCGGCCGACAGGGCTGCGGCGAGTGCCAGGCGCGCCACGAGGGGCCGGAAGGGTCGTTCTGCGTTCATCATGAAAGCCTCGTCCACTTGGTCTGATCGCGCCCTCGACGGAGGAGATGGGGCCGCGTCTCCGAGTGACAAGCGTCAGGCTATTTCGATGTCGCGGCCGACGCGCCGACGAACCCATTCCTGTTGCGATCCGGTCGATGCTGGAGCAGCCATGAACCGGCAAAACAATCGCCATGGGAGAGACTGTCGTGGACTGAATTTCCGTATGCCGGATGCTTCCAAAGGGCGACTGCATGCGGGAACGGGACGACCTGGACGGCATCGGCCGGATGCCGGCGCGGCCAGGGGCGCCGGGCGTCATCCACACCGTTAACCTTTTCTTAACCCGCCGATTGTGGTGCAACGCCGGGCGTGGGACATTCGTTAACAGAAGCTTAACGGGGCCAAGGGCGGTCATGCGGTACGGGTTTTCCCTGCGTTTCTCGGCTCTGACGTCCCGGGTCGCCGCCTTCGGCGCCGCGACGCTGTTCGTCGGCCTCGCCGCCCTGTCGGGTGCGGAGGCGCAGACCCTCGCCGCGCTCCCCACCGTTCCGAGCGCGATCAGCGCCGGCGTCCAGACCCGTCCCATCGCCGCCTGGGTCGATTTCTGCACCACCTACGCGACGGAGTGCGCGGTGAACACCGCCGAGCCCGCTCAGATCACCCTCACCCCCGCGATCTGGAACACCATCGTGTCGGTCAACCGCCGGGTGAACAAGTCCCTCGTCGCCGTCACCGACATGGATCACCTCCACGTGGCTGACCGCTGGGACCTCGCCGAGGACGGCTCGGGCGATTGCGAGGACTTTCAGCTCCTCAAGCGCAAGCTCCTGGCCGAGACCGGCCTGCCGCGCCGGGCGATGCGGATGACGGTCGTGATCGACGAGAAGGGCGAGGGGCACGCCGTGCTGACCCTGCTCACCGATCGCGGCGACCTCATCCTCGACAACAAGACCAGCACGATCCTGCCCTGGCGCCAGACGGGCTACACCTTCATCAAGCGCGAGAGCCAGGACGCCGTCGCCTGGGTTTCCCTCGGCCGGGCCGCCTCGCCGGTCACCACCGCCAACCGCTGAACCGTCCCTGCACGGGATCGTGGAAAACCCGATCCTTTAAGGCGCGGTTAAGCGTGGCGGCGCGAGGGTGATCCTGCTCCGGGATCCTCCGCCATGACGTTTCGCGATCTTCTCCGCGCCGGCGCAGCGCCCGCGCTGCTCTTCGCCTTCGTTGCCTCCGCCGCGGCTCAGGAGGCCCCGAGCGTGGCCGAGCGCCACGCGTCGTGGCGCGCCTGCCTCGATCGCAACTTCGCCCTCGAACGCGCCCTCTCCAGCCGGGTCATCGCGGCCGACGCGGCGCTTCGCGCCTGCCGGCCGAGCGAGCAGGCCTACCTCGCCGCCCTCTCGGCCTCGCCCCTCGTCGACGGGGACGACGTCGCCCGGGTCCGGCCGGCCCTGCTCCTGCGTGCCAGGGGCTGGCTCCTCGACGGCGGGCGCCAGCGCCCGCTCTGACGGACCGGGTTCGGGGCGCGGCCTGATCGCCCGCGAAAGGCCGGCGACTCAGGCGAAGGATTTGCGCGGGTCGAAGGCGTCGCGCACGGCCTCGCCCGCGAAGACCAGCAGGCTCAGCATCAGCGCCACCACGAAGAACCCGGTCAGCCCGAGCCAGGGCGCCTGGATGTTGTCCTTGCCCTGCGCCAGGAGTTCGCCCAGCGAAGCCGAGCCCGGCGGGAGACCGAAGCCGAGGAAGTCCAGGGAGGTCAGGGTCCCGATCGATCCGTTGAGGATGAAGGGCAGGAAGGTCAGCGTCGCCACCATGGCGTTAGGCAGGAGGTGCCGGCTCATGATGCGGATGTTCGAGAGGCCGAGCGCCCGGGCGGCGCGCACGTACTCGAAGTTGCGCGCCCGCAGGAATTCTGCCCGCACGACTCCGACGAGGGACACCCACGAGAACAACAGCAGGATGCCCAGCAGCACGAAGAAGCCCGGCTCGATGAAGGCCGAGATGATGATGATGAGGTAGAGGGTCGGGATCCCGCTCCAGACCTCGATGAAGCGCTGCAGGGCGAGGTCGACCCAGCCGCCGAAATAGCCCTGAACCGCTCCGGCAATCACGCCGATCACCGACGAGATCAGGGCGAGGGTCAGCCCGAACAGCACCGAGATGCGGAAGCCGTAGATGATGCGCGCCAGCACGTCGCGGGTGGTGTTGTCGGTCCCGAGCCAGTGCTTTTCCAGCTCGGCGCAGGGCTTGCCCCCGTTCTGGCACTGGGCTTCCGTCAGCATCCAGGTCGGGGGCGACGGGGAGGGGGTCGGCAGGCCGTCGATGATCGTGTCGTAGGAATAGGGGATCGCCGGCCAGATCGCCCAGCCGTTGTCGGCGATCTCCTTGCGCGTCTCCGCCGAGCGGTAGTTCGGCCGGGCATAGAAGCCGCCGAACTTCTCGTCCGGGTAGTCGACGACCACGGGGAACAGGATCTCGCCCTTGTAGGAGACCACCAGGGGCCGGTCGTTGGCGATGAACTCGGCGAACAGGCTCGTGACGAAGAGGCCCGTGAAGAGCAAGAACGACCAGTAGCCGAGCCGGTTGCGCCGGAAATTGGCGAGGCGCCGCCGGTTGAGCGGCGACAGGCCGCGACCGGTCGGGGGCGGGGCGGCCGCCTGAGTGGACTCGGGACGCACGACCTCGTTCATCGGGTGCGCCCCTGTCCGTCGGATGTCAGCCGTCGATGCGCGTCGCCGTGCCCTCGATCTCGTTCGGGCGCAGGCCGCCATGGCGCTCGAGGTGTCGCCGCAGCAGGCGCACGTTGCGGCGGTTGGCCTTGAACGCCGCATCGAACAAGTCGCCCGCCAGGGGCACGGCGCCGAGCGCCCCATCGGCCGCGATGTTCAGCGCCATCCGGGCGATGAGCCAGCGCGGCGCTCCGAGCCGGCGCGCCTCCACCACGATGTAGGAGGCCAGCAGCATGCCGGCCACGTCGCCCACCACCGGGACGAGACCGACCAGGGCGTCGAGGCCCACCCGCCGGTTGATGCCGGGAATCACGAAGGCCGAGTCCATGAGGTGCGCGAACGCCTCCAGGCGCAGCAGCG
Organism: Methylobacterium sp. M6A4_1b; assembly: GCF_053345175.1. Taxonomy (NCBI): domain Bacteria; kingdom Pseudomonadati; phylum Pseudomonadota; class Alphaproteobacteria; order Hyphomicrobiales; family Methylobacteriaceae; genus Methylobacterium; species Methylobacterium sp. M6A4_1b. Next base: position 200,231 of record NZ_JBKEZQ010000007.1, on the reverse strand, counting down.
TCGCCTCGCGGTCGTCCGTCTTCGGCCGGAAGCGGGTGGCGACACCGGCGGTCTGGGTGAAGTCCATGGTCGGGCTCCGGGGCAAGTCCAGCCTGGGGGAACGGTGCGGCGTGGTCATGGTCCGGGATGTGGCCCCGGCCCCGCGCGCCCGCAAGCACCGCCCGCACGAACCCGCCCATCAGGCTGCCTGCCGCGCGACGCTGGAGAGCCGGTCGAGGGCCCGGTCGAGGACGTCGTCCGTCTTGGCGAAGCAGAGCCGCACGAGGTGGCGCACGGAAGCGTCGGGATAGAACGCGCTGATCGGGATCGCGGCGACGCCGTGCCGGCGCACCAGGTCGTCGCAGAACGCCACGTCGTCGTCGCAGCCGAGCGGCGCCAGATCGACGTTGAGGAAGTAGGTGCCGTAGGAGGGCAGCACCCGGAAGCCCCGCTCGGCGAGGCCCGTCGCGAGGCGGTCGCGGGAGGCCGCGAAGCGTGCGCGCATGCCGGTGAAGTAGGCGTCCTCCTTGGCCAGGCCGTAGGCCACCGCCTCCTGCAGGGCGGGCGGCGTCGTGAAGGTGAGGAACTGATGCGCGTTGGCCACCACCCGCATCAGGGCCGGCGCCGCCATCACGAAGCCAACCTTCCAGCCGGTTAGGCCGAAGATCTTGCCGGCTGATCCGATCTTCACGGTCCGGTCGCGCATGCCGGGAAGCGCCATCAACGGGCAGTGCCGCGCGCCGTCGAAGACGATGTGCTCCCAGACCTCGTCGCAGACCGCCACCACGTCGTGCCGCGTGCAGCAGGCGGCGAGCAGCGCCAGGTCCTCGCGCCCGAAGATCGTGGCGCTGGGATTGAGGGGATTGTTCAGGACGACGAGCTTGGTCCGGTCCGTGAAGGCCTCCGCGAGGGCGTCCGCGTCGAGGCGGAAATGCGGAGGCTGGAGCGGCACGATGCGGGCGACGCCCCCGGCCCGGCGCACCAGCGGCAGGTAGGCGTCGTAGAGGGGCGCGAACAGCACGACCTCGTCGCCCGGCGCGATCAGGGCGAACAAGGCGGCCGCGATGGCCTCGGTAGCGCCCGAGGTCACCATCACCTCCGCCATCGGGTCGAGGTCCAGATCCTGATGATGCGCGTAATGCGCCGCGATCGCCCGGCGCAGATCGGGCAGGCCCATCATCGGCGGGTACTGGTTGTCGCCGTACAGGACGGCCTCGGCGGCCCTGCGCCGGACGTCCTCCGGTCCCGGATCGTCGGGGAAGCCCTGGCCCAGGTTGATCGCGCCGAGTTCGCGGGCGAGGCCCGACATCACCGTGAAGATGGTCGTCGGCAGATCGGCGAGGACGGGATTCATGGAGCGGGATTCACGAGGAACGGGGTTTCGCCGGGTGGGACGGTGTCAGGGCGTGGCGTAGCACGCCCCTTCGTCCCGAAGAAATGTGCGTCCTCGCACGCGGCTTCGCTCGCATCTTTCCACCGCGCCTGACGATTGTTGACTTTCATCAGCCATCACGTAACTTCCGATCCACGGCTGGAGCGGTGATGGCCGGCACGGGACTTCGCCCCCTCGTTCCGTGCTCGTGTCGTCGCCGCTCCGGTCCGTCTCAAAAGAGGTCGTCGCTCCCCCAGCGGCGGCCTTTTTCATGTCGTCGCACAACACCGACGCAAGAGGCGGTTTCGACAGCCGGTTCGCGCCGACCGCTTTGCAGCAATACGCCGGAAACGCGAAGGCCGCACTGGAGTCGCATTGGTCGCCTAGGTCGTCTTCCATGCCGCGCCGCGACCGCCTTCGAGACCTGGGACCGGCCGGTGCCGAGACCCGATTCCGAGCCATCGCGTGTCGGCCGGGATTCGGCTGCGCGGCGGGTGGGGTGCGACGTCGTTCGATCCTGTCCCGGACCGTCCGGGGGCCTTATCTCATCCCTGTCGGCGGGCCGCGCGGGTCAGGCCCGGCGCGCGGCCCGGGATTGCGTCGCGTCCAGGACCGTTGGTCTCGGGAGGGCCTTGCGGTTCTTCCGCTCGCAACGCCGACCGCAACACGTCATGATCGTTAGGCCATGAACGAAACCTCGCCCATCCGCACCGAGACAGCGCGCGAATATCCCGGGGCGCTGCCGGGCGACGCGCTACCGGGCGACGCGCTACCGGGCGATGTACGCGGCACGCCGCCCGTCCGGCGCCGCAGCCGGGCGGGCTTCTGGTTCGTCCTGCTCCTGATCCTCGCGGGCGCCGGCTATGCCGGGTACCGCTCCTACCTCGCGCCGAAATCGGAGAGCCAGGTGGCCGCCCCGTCCGGGCGCGGCAAGGGTGGCGGACGCGGTGGGCATGGCGAGCCGGCCCAGGCGGTGGGGATCGCCACGGTGGCACCCGGCGACGTGCCGATCGTTCTCGCCGGCCTCGGCACCGTGACGCCGCTCGCCACCGTGACGGTGCGCTCGCAGATCAGCGGCTACCTCACCGAGATCGGGTTCCGCGAGGGTCAGACCGTGAAGAAGGGCGACTTCCTCGCCCAGATCGACTCGCGGCCCTACGAGGCTCAGCTGGCCCAGTACCAGGGCCAGCTCATGCGCGATCAGGCGCTGCTGCAGAACTCGAAGCTCGACCTCGCCCGCTTCCAGCGGCTCTCCCAGCAGGACTCGATCTCGAAGCAGAACGTCGACACGCAAGGGGCTCTCGTGAAGCAGAACGAGGGCACGGTGGCGGCCGACCAGGCCCTCGTCGACCAGCAGAAGCTCAACATCACCTATACCCGCATCGTCTCTCCGGTGGAGGGCCGCGTCGGCCTGCGCCAGATCGACCAGGGCAACTACATCACCGCCGCCTCCACCAGCATTGTGGTGGTCACGCAGCTTCACCCGATCTCGGTGGTCTTCACCCTGCCGGAGGACGACGTGGCGCGCGTGATGCGGCGGGTGCGCGCGGGCGCCAAGCTCGCCGTGACGGCCTACGACCGGGGCGACACCAACGTCATCGCCACGGGCGTCCTCGACACCGTGGACAACCAGATCGATACCACCACCGGCACCGTGAAGCTGCGGGCGATCTTCGAGAACCAGGACGACGCGCTGTTCCCGAACCAGTTCGTCAACGCCAAGCTCACCGTCGACACGGTGCGCGCTGCCCCCATCGTTCCCACCGCTGCGATCCTGCGGGGGACGCCGGGTACCTACGTCTACCTGATGCAGGGCGACGACAAGGTCGTGGTCCGGCCGGTCAAGCTCGGCGAGGCGGACGGCCCGCGGACGGTGGTCACCGAGGGGTTGAGCAACGGCGACCGCGTGGTCGTGGACGGCACCGACCGTCTGCGGGATGGGGCCGGCGTGCGGGTGACCGAGGAGGGCGGCAAGGCCGTCGCGGCACCCGCTCGCGAGGCGTCGGCCAACACGCCCGCGATGCCGGCGGCCGCCCCCGTGAAGGAAGGCGAGAAGGCCGATGCCGCCAAGGCGGACGCGGTCGCCCCAGAAGGCCAGAAGCGCGAGCGCCGCCGCCAGAAGCCCGCCGAGTGATGTCCTGCGTAACGCGGATCCGCCGTGCGCATCTCACTCTCCCCTCCGCAGAGAGGGGAGGGCTGGGCTCATGAACCCGTCCCGCCTCTTCATCCTGCGGCCGGTCGCCACCACGCTGTTCATGCTGGCGATCCTGCTCGTCGGCATGGTGTCGTACCTGAACCTGCCGGTCTCGGCGCTGCCGTCGGTGGATTACCCGACGATCCAGATCCAGACCTTCTATCCGGGCGCCAGCCCCGAGGTGATGACCTCGGCGGTGACGGCTCCCCTGGAGCGGCAGTTCGGGCAGCTCGCCAACCTGAACCAGATGACGTCGCAGAGCTCGGCCGGGGCCTCCGTCGTCACCCTGCAGTTCAGCCTGGACCTGCCCCTCGACATCGCCGAGCAGCAGGTTCAGGCGGCGATCAACGCGGCCGGCAACCTCCTGCCCTCCGACCTGCCCGCACCCCCGATCTACGCCAAGGTCAATCCGGCCGATGCGCCGATCCTGACCCTGGCGCTGACCTCGAAGACCCTGCCGCTGACCGAGGTGCGCGATCTCGCCGAGACGCGGCTGGCGCAGAAGATCTCGCAGGTGGCCGGCGTCGGCCTCGTCAGCACCGGCGGCGGACAGCGGCCCGCCGTGCGCATCCGCTTCAACGCCCGGGCGCTCGCGGCCTACGGCCTCAACATCGACGACCTGCGCACCACGGTCACCAACCTCAACGTCAACACGCCCAAGGGTACCATCGACGGCCCGACCCAGTCCTACGCCATCAACGCCAACGACCAGATCCGCGACCCGAAGGCCTACGACGACGCGATCATCGCCTACAAGAACGGTGCGCCGGTCCGGCTCTCGGACGTGGCCGACGTGGTGAACGGGCCGGAGAACACCAAGCTCGGCGCCTGGATGGACGAGACGCCGGCCGTCATCCTCAACATCCAGCGCCAGCCCGGCGCCAACGTCATCGCCACCGTCGACAAGATCAAGGCGCTGCTCCCCCAACTCCAGGCGACCCTGCCGGCCGCCATCACCGTGACCGTGCTCACGGACCGCACCACCACCATCCGCGCCTCGGTGCACGACGTGCAGGTGGAGCTGGCGCTGGCCATCGGCCTCGTGGTGCTGGTGATCTTCCTGTTCCTGCGCAGCGTCTCCGCGACCCTGATCCCGAGCCTGTCGGTACCCCTCTCCCTGATCGGCTCCCTGGCCGTCATGGACCTCTACGGCTTCTCCCTCGACAACCTGTCGCTGATGGCGCTCACCATCGCCACCGGCTTCGTGGTCGACGACGCCATCGTGGTCATCGAGAACATCGCCCGCCACGTGGAGGAGGGCGATTCCCCCCTGGAAGCCGCGCTCAAGGGCAGCCGCGAGATCGGCTTCACCATCATCTCGCTCACCGTCTCGCTGATCGCGGTGCTGATCCCGCTCCTGTTCATGGGCGACGTGGTCGGGCGCCTGTTCCACGAATTCGCGATCACGCTGGCGGCCACGATCATCATCTCGGCGGTGGTCTCCCTGACCCTCGTGCCGATGCTGTGCGCGCGGCTGCTCAAGGCCCACGTGCCCGGGAAGTCCGAGCGCCGCGAGGGCGTCATCGCCCGCACCGCCCGCCGGGGCATGGACGGCATCATCGCGAGCTACGGCCGCATGCTGCGGGTGGTGCTGCGCCACCAGACGCTGACCCTCCTCGTCACCCTCGGCACGATCGCGCTCACCGCCTACCTGTTCGTGGTGATCCCGAAGGGGTTCTTCCCGGTGCAGGACACCGGCGTCATCCAGGGCGTGACCCAGGCCGACCAGACCGTCTCCTACGCCGCCATGGCCGAGCGCCAGCAGAAGCTCGCCGCCATCGTGCTGAAGGACCCGGACGTGCAGAGCCTGTCCTCCTTCATCGGGGTCGACGGCCAGAACGTCACCCTGAATTCCGGCCGCTTCCTCATCAACCTGAAGCCGCAGGACGCGCGCACCGCCCGCGCGCCCGAGATCATCGAGCGGCTGAAGGCGGCCACCACGAACGTGGCCGGCATCCGCCTCTACCTGCAATCGGTGCAGGACCTGACCATCGACACGGCGGTGGGCGCGACCCAGTACCAGGTCATCCTGGAGAACCCGAACCTGACGGAGTTCGAGACCTGGGTGCCGCGCTTCGTGCGGGCTCTGCAGGCCTCGCCGCTCCTCATGGACGTGGCGAGCGACCTGCAGGCGAGCGGGCTCGCGGCCTACATCACCATCGACCGGCCCACCGCAGGGCGCTACGGCATCACCCCGGCGACCGTCGACAACGCCCTCTACGACGCCTTCGGCCAGCGCATCATCTCGACGATCTTCACCCAATCGAACCAATACCGGGTCATCCTCGAGGCCGACCCCGAGCTGCACAAGACGATCGAGAGCCTGGACCACATCTACCTGCCGTCCTCCACGGTCGCCTCCGGCCAGGTCCCGCTCTCGGCGGTGGCCCAGGTCAGCGAACGGCGGGCACCGCTGCTGATCAGCCATCTCGGGCAGTTCCCCGCCACAACCGTGTCGTTCAACCTCGCCCCCGGCGCGGCCCTGGGCGACGCGGTCTCGGCGGTCGAGGCGGCGCGGCAATCCATCGACCTGCCGCCGAGCTTCCGCGTGGTGCCGCAGGGCTCGGTCTTCGCCTTCCAGTCGGCGCTCTCGAACCAACTGTTCCTGGTGCTGGCCGCCATCGTCACCGTCTACATCGTCCTCGGCGTGCTCTACGAGAGCTTCATCCACCCGATCACCATCCTGTCGACCCTGCCCTCGGCCGGCATCGGGGCGCTGATCGGGCTGATGCTGTTCGGCCTCTCCCTCGACATCATCGCGATCATCGGCATCGTGCTCCTGATCGGCATCGTGAAGAAGAACGCGATCATGATGATCGACTTCGCGCTCCAGGCCGAGCGCGAGGAGGGGATGAGCCCCCGCGACGCGATCTACGAGGCCTGCATCCTGCGCTTCCGGCCGATCCTGATGACGACGCTGGCGGCGCTGTTCGCGGCCGTGCCGCTCATCGTCGGCACCGGCGTGGGGTCCGAGCTGCGCCAGCCACTGGGCATCGTCATCGCCGGCGGCCTCATCGTGAGTCAGGTGCTGACCCTGTTCACCACCCCGGTGATCTACCTCGCCTTCGACCGCCTGGAGCGGCGCCTCTCCGGCCGCCGTGCCGGCGGCGCCGACAGCGTCGAGGCGCTGCCGTGAACGTCTCCGAGCCGTTCATCCGTCGGCCCGTCGCCACCACGCTGCTGACCATCGGCGTGCTGCTCGCCGGCATCTTCGCCTTCATGAAGCTGCCGGTGGCACCGCTGCCGCAGGTGGATTTCCCCGTCATCCTGGTCCAGGCGCAGATGGCCGGCGCCTCGCCGGAGACCATGGCCACCACCGTGGCGGCGCCGCTGGAACGGCGCCTCGGCTCGATCGCCGACGTCACCGAGATGACTTCGACGAGTTCGCTCGGCTCGGTACGCCTCGTGCTGATGTTCGGGCTCAACCGCGACATCGACGGCGCGGCCCGCGACGTCCAGGCGGCGATCAACGCCGCCCGGGCCGACCTGCCGACGGCCCTGCGCTCGAATCCGACCTACCGGAAGTTCAACCCCGCCGATGCGCCGATCCTCATCCTGGGGCTGACCTCGAACACCCTGATACCGGGCCAGCTCTACGATTCCGCCGCCACGGTGGTGCAGCAGAAGATGTCCCAGCTTCCCGGGGTCGGGAACGTCGACATCGGCGGCTCGTCGCTCCCGGCGGTGCGGGTGGCGCTCGATCCGACCGCCCTGTTCAACTACGGCATCGGCCTCGAAGGCATCCGTGCGGCCCTGGCCTCGGCCAACGCCAACTCGCCCAAGGGCGCGATCGAGACCGAGACGCGTCACTACCAGCTCTACGCCAACGACCAGGGCCGGGTGGCCGCCGATTACCGCGACCTCGTCGTGGCCTATCGCAACGGCGCCGCCGTGCGCCTCACCGATGTCGGCACCATCGAGGATTCGGTGGAGGACCGGCGCAACCTCGGCCTCGTCAACGGCAAGCCGGGCGTGATCCTGTTCATATACAAGCAGCCCGGCTCCAACGTCGTCGAGACGATCAAGGGGCTCAAGGCCGCGATCCCGCAGGTGACGGCGGCGCTTCCCGGCGACATCGACCTCACGGTCACGGGCGACCGCAGCGCCACCATCCGCGCCTCGCTGGCAGAGACCGAGGAGACGCTGGTCATCGCGGTCGTCCTCGTGATCTTCGTGGTGTTCCTGTTCCTGCGCTCGGGACGCGCCACCCTGATCCCGGCGGTGGCCGTACCGATCTCCATCGTCGGCACCTTCTCGGCGATGTACCTGCTCGACTACAGCCTCGACATCCTGTCGCTGATGGCGCTGATCATCGCCACGGGCTTCGTCGTCGACGACGCCATCGTGGTCCTGGAGAACATCCAGCGGCACATCGAGCAGGGCAGGCCGCGGGTCGAGGCGGCCCTGCTCGGCTCCCGCGAGGTCGGCTTCACCGTCATCTCCATGAGCCTGTCCCTGGTGGCGGTGTTCCTGCCGATCCTGCTGATGGGCGGCATCGTCGGGCGGCTGTTCCAGGAGTTCGCCGTCACCCTGTCGCTGGCGATCCTGATCTCGCTCGTTCTGTCCCTCACCACCACGCCGATGATGTGCGCGCTATTGCTCCGGCGCGAGGCAGCGCACGGGGCGGCGCGGCCGAACTGGCTCGTGCGCGGCCTCGAGGCCGGGTTCGACGGGATGCTGGCGGGCTACGAGCGCACCCTGCGGGTCGCCATGCGGCACCGGCGCCTGGTGGTCCTCACCCTGCTGGCGACGGTGGGGCTCAACGTCTATCTCTACATCATCGTCCCGAAGGGCTTCTTCCCCGAGCAGGATACCGGGCAGATGATGGGCGGCATCCAGGCCGACCAGCGCATCTCGTTCCAGTCCATGAAGCAGAAGCTGGAGCAGGCCACCGCCATCGTGCAGGCCGATCCGGCCGTCGACAGCGTCGTCGGGTTCACCGGCGGTCGCGGCACCAACTCGGCCAACGTCTTCGTCGGCTTGAAGCCCCGGGGCGAGCGCGAATCCATCACCGCCGTGATGGCGCGCCTGCGCCCGAAGCTGTCCCGCGTCGCCGGCGCCCGGCTCTACCTGTTTCCGCGCCAGGACCTGCGCATGGGCGGCCGCCAGAGCTTCGCCCAGTACCAGTACACCCTCCAGGGCGACACCGCCGAGGAACTGTACCAGGCCGCGCCGAAGCTGGTGCAGGCCCTGCAGAAGAACCCGATCTTCGCCGACGTCACCTCGGACCAGCAGGAGGGGGGGCTCGAGAGCCGCCTCGTCATCGACCGGGCCAGCGCCTTCCGCTACGGCCTGACCCCGGACAAGATCGACAACACGCTCTACGACGCCTTCGGCCAGCGCCAGGTCTCGACGATCTACAACCCGCTGAACCAGTACCACGTCGTGATGGAGATCGCCCCGCGCTACCTCCAGAGCCCCGACACCCTGAAGATGCTCTACGTCTCGACCTCGGGCGGCAAGGCGCGGGGCTCGGCCACCACCAACGCGGTGGCCGGCACGGTCGCGGGCGCCCCCGCCGCGGCGGCCCCCACCGGCGCCGTGGGCTCGACGGCGACCGCCGATGCCAGCGCCGCCTCCATCGCCACCGATTCCGCCCGCAACGCCGCGGCCAACGCCATCGCGGGCGGCAAGGGCGGCGCCTCCTCCAGCGCGCCGGTGTCGAGTTCCAAGGAGACGATGATCCCGCTCTCGGCCTTCGCCCGGCTGGAGACCGGCAACGCGCCGGTCCAGGTGAGCCACCAGGGCCTGTTCGTCGCGACCACGATCTCGTTCAACCTCGTGCCGGGCAAGAGCCTCTCGGATGCCACCGCCGCCATCGACGCGGCGATCACCGACCTGCGCCTTCCGGCCACGATCCACGGCGAATTCGCCGGCTCAGCCAAGAGCTTCCAGGAATCCTCCTCGCGCCAGCCGCTTCTGATCCTGGCCGCTCTCGTCGCCGTCTACACGATCCTCGGGATCCTCTACGAGAGCTTCGTGCACCCGATCACGATCCTGTCGACGCTGCCTTCGGCCGGCATCGGCGCCCTCCTGGCGCTCCTCGTCTCGGGGACCGAGTTCACCGTCATCGCGCTGATCGCGGTCTTCCTGCTCATCGGCATCGTGAAGAAGAACGCGATCATGATGATCGACTTCGCCCTCGATGCCGAGCGCACCCGCGGGGCCTCCCCCCAGGCCGCGATCTTCGAGGCCTGCCTCTTGCGCTTCCGACCGATCATGATGACAACGCTCGCCGCGATGCTCGGTGCATTGCCCCTCATCCTCGCCGGCGGGGAGGGCTCCGAACTGCGGCGGCCCCTCGGCATCGCCATCGTCGGCGGCCTGATCGTGAGCCAGATCCTGACCCTCTACACCACCCCCGTCGTCTACCTCTATCTCGACCGGCTGCGCCGCCGCGCACCGGCGTCCGGCGCCGCGCTGAGCCCCGCCGAATGAGTCCCATGTCCGCCGTGGCAGGCCGTTGCGTGCGCATCTCCCTCCCCCCCCTGCGGGGGAGGGTGCCTGCGGAGCCGGCGGGAGAGGGGGCGAGCGCTCCGGATCACGCGCTCCCCTCTCCCGACCCGCTGCGCAGGCCACTCTCCGCCGCGGAGGGGGGAGGGAAGGGGCGTTCGTGCCTGACTGCCATCCTCCTCGCCGCCACCCTCTCCGGCTGCATGGTCGGTCCGGACTATTCGCGTCCCTCGGTGGAGACGCCCCTGGCGTTCAAGCAGGGCGGCACCCGCGAGGACAGCGCCGCCTACGTGGCGAGCCGCAAGGGCTGGCGACCGGCCTCGCCCGATGACGGGGCCGAGCGTGGCGACTGGTGGCAGGTGTTTCGCGACCCCACCCTCGACCGGCTGATCCGCCTCGTCGACGTCGACAACCAGAGCCTGCGGGCCCAGGTCTCCGCCTACGAGCAGGCCCGCGCCTTCGTCGCCCAGGCCCGCGCCGCGCTCTTTCCCACGGTCACGGGCGCCCCCGGCATCTCGCGGTCCCGCTCCCTCGGGATCGAGCGCACCAACGTCTCGCTCCAGGGGCAGGCGAGCTGGGAGCTCGACCTCTTCGGCCGCATCCGCCGCAACATCGAGAGCGAGGTCGCCACGGCCCAGGCGAGCGCCGCGGAACTCGCCCTGGTGCGCCTCACGCTCCAGTCCGAAGTGGCGACCAACTACCTGACGCTGCGCTACCAGGATTCCCTCCAGCGCGTGCTCAACGAGAACATCGAGGGCTACAAGAAGAGCCTCGCGATCACCGAGAACCAGTACAACGCCGGCGTGGCCGCGCGCTCGGACGTGATCACGGCCCAGACCCAGCTCCAGACCACCCAGGCCCAGGCCATCGCCGTCGGCCTCCAGCGCGCCACCTTCGAGCACGCCATCGCGCTCCTCGTCGGCCGACCGCCCTCCGAGCTGAGCCTGCCGGTGGCGCCGCTGCCCGCGCGGCCGCCCGCGGTGCCGGTCGGCATTCCCTCGGCGCTCCTCGAGCGGCGTCCCGACGTGGCGCAGGCCGAGCGCAACGTGCAGGCTCAGAGCGAGCAGATCGGCGTCGCCGTGGCGGCGTTCTACCCCACCGTCACCCTGTCGGCTTCCGGCGGCATCTCGGGCAACCCGGCCAACGGCCTGTTCTCGGCCGTGAACCAGGTCTGGTCCGTGGCGGCCGCCGGTTCGGAGGTGTTCTACGATGGCGGCGCCCGCGCGGCGGCCCTGCGCATCACCCGCGCGGCCTACGACGCCAGCGTGGCCAATTACCGCCAGACCGTGCTCACCGCCTTCTCGGAGGTCGAGAACGGGCTGGCCGGCGTACGCATCCTCGCCCGTCAGCAGGTGGCGCAGGACGAGGCCGTCGCCTCGGCGCGGCGCGCGGTGGAGATCACCCTCAACGAATACCGGGCCGGCACCCAGAACTTCACCACCGTGGTCACCGCGCAGGCGATCGCCCTCAACAACGAGGTCAACGCCCTGCAGGTCCGGCTCAACCGCTTCACCACCGCCGTCTCGCTGATCCGCGCCCTCGGCGGCGGCTGGGACGTGCGCAGCCTGCCGAGCGGCGACGAACTCAAGGACGCCCGCCTGCCGGTGGATTCGGGCCAGGCCGTCCGCACCGACGAATAGGCGCCGATCGGGCCAGCCCGTGCGATCCGGCACGACCTTGGCCGGAACGTCGCCGGACGCCGCAGGTTGACGAGCGGATTTTGCCGTCGCGCCGCGCGGCAATCGCCAGTGGAGGCCGTGGGCCATGGACCAGACACCCCCCGCCAAAGCGCCCGCCGAGGCTCCCGGGCATCAGCCCGTCCCGGCGGCGCCGCCCTGCACCCTGGTGATCTTCGGGGCCGGCGGCGACCTGACGAAGCGGCTGCTGATGCCGGCCCTCTACAACCTCGCGGCCGGCGGCCTCCTCGATCCGGAATTCCGGATCATCGGCGTCGATCACAACGCCAATACCGACGAGGGCTGGCGCCAGAATCTCACCGACACGATGCAGTCCTTCACCACGGACCGCTCCTCCGAATTCCATCCCGATCACATCGATTCCGAGGCCTGGGGCTTCGTCCGCGAGCGCCTGCACTTCCGGCAGGGAGATTTCACCGCCGCCGAGACCTTCTCGGGCCTCGCCCAGGCGCTGTCCGGCAACGTGATCTTCTACCTCGCGGTCTCCGCCCGCTTCTTCGGACCGATCGTCGACGCCCTGGGGCAGGCCGGCCTCCTGAAGGAAGGGACGGACGCCTTCCGCCGGGTCGTCATCGAGAAGCCCTTCGGCAGCGACCTCGATTCGGCGCGGGCGCTCAACGCCCGCATCCTGAAGCAGGGCGCCGAGAGTCAGTTCTTCCGCATCGACCACTTCCTCGGCAAGGAGACGGTGCAGAGCATCCTGGCGATCCGCTTCGCCAACGGCCTCCTCGGCCCCGTCTGGCATCGCGACCACATCGACCATGTGGAGATCACCGCGGCGGAGACCATCGGCGTCGAGGAGCGCGGCGCCTTCTACGAACCGACCGGCGCCCTGCGCGACATGGTGCCCAACCATCTCTTTCAGCTGCTCTGCATGGTGGCGATGGAACCACCCAGGACCCTGGACGCCGAGGATGTCCGCGACGCGAAGGCCCGCCTGATCCAGGCGGTGCAGCCGGTCCAGCCCGGGCAGGCGGTGCGCGGGCAGTACGGCGCCGGCCAGGAGCACGGGCACGCCGTGGCGGCCTACCGCGACGAGCCGAACGTCGCCGGGGAGTCTCGGACCGAGACCTACGTCGCCCTCGAGCTCGCCATCGACAATCCGCGCTGGACGGGCGTGCCGTTCTACTTGCGCACCGGCAAGCGGATGACCGACCGCGTCACCGAGATCGCGCTTCACTTCCGGCCGCCGGCGTCATCGCCGTTCGCGACCCCCGACGCGCCCGTGACGCCCGACGTCCTGCGGTTCCGCATCGATCCCGAGCAGGGGATGGACATCGTCATGAATGCCAAGCGGCCCGGGCCGCGCCTGGATCTCGGCCGGGTCACGGCGGCCTTCGACTACGGCGACTTCTTCCGCGAGACGCCGAGCGTCGGCTACGAGACGCTGCTCTATGATTGCCTGATCGGCGACGCGACCCTGTTCCAGCGCGCCGACAGTATCGAAGCCGCCTGGGCGGTGGTCGATCCGCTGCTGAAGGCCTGGGCCGAGGCCCCGGTGGAGCCGTACGCCGCCGGCAGCGACGGCCCGGAGGGCGCGACCGTGCTGCTGGCGGCGCAGGGGCACTGCTGGCTACCGCTCGGCGAGGGTTGAGCGCGCCGGGCGCCGCCTCGCACTCGCCGGCGTCGCGGACGTCGCCGGCTGCAGATCGGCGAGCGCGTCGTGATGCAGGAGCAGGACACCGGTGGCGGCGGCGAGCTTGCGCGCCGCGGGCGTGAACCCGGCATTGGAGACCACCGCCGCCATGTCGCCCGACCAGTAGCGCATCGCCGCGGCGACCTCCTGCACGGCGCCGTTGCCCACCGGGCGCCCGTAGCGCTTGCACTGGACCACGAGACGGATCCCGCTCCGCTCGGCGACGATGTCGGCGCCCTGATCGCCGCTGGCCTGGGTCGCGCGGGCCTGCCAGCCCCCGTCTCGCAGGCGCTCCGCGCAGTAGCGCTCGTAGGCGACGCCCTCCGTCGGCGCTTCGCTCTCGTCCGGCACTGGCACGCCATCCGCCACCCGCTCGATGATGGCGAGAATGTCATTCCAGGCGCCGTCCACCGCGTCGCCATGGCCACGCGCTTCGAGCTTCGGCAACACGGTGCGCTCCGCGAAGTAGGCGCGCTCGCGCTCCCATCCGTCGCTGATCAGGTTGCCGTAGGCATCGACGAAGCATTCCTGCCGGCGCCGCAGAGCCAGGGTCGCCGCGTGCGGCCGCGCGATCCTTCGGATCAGGCGGCGCAGGCGCCGCGGCCGGTCGAGATGGTGGAGGAGGACGCCGGCGAGCGCGAGGCCGGTGCCCACGGCACCGGGTTGCCCGAGCCACAGGGCGCAGCCGCCGCCGATCACGGAAGTCCAGAACAGGCGCGCCACGAGGCGCGATCGGCCCGACATGCGGTGGTCCCAACCCGAGGGGTGCCGCGATCGTGCGACCGCCGGCATCGTCGAGCGCGACCGTGCCAGCGTAGGGTTGCACGATCTCTAACGGAGGGCGATCCCGGGACCGCGCGCGTGCGTCGGGCGGCTCGCCGATGCTGACGCCGCCAGGATGGAAGTGTGAACGCCGGGTCGCCTGTCGCTGCGAATACCGGGCTGACCTGTGAACCGAACAGCATCGGCCGGAAGGCCGGGCATTCGTCCAGGAGCGTTTGGATAACCTGTGGATAAAACGGAGAGGACCGGGGTGTCAGGCCCCGGCCCTCTGATCCGTCGATCTCGGTCCGCCACCCGCGGGTCACCCGGCCTCAGGCCTGGGCGGCCACCCGGGGACGGCGTCCGCGCGGGGCCGGCGCGGCAGCCTCGATCTCGGCGGCGGGAACGGTCTCCTGCTTACGGCGCTGCTGGCCGAGGCCCATGTTCTTGGCCAGTTCCGAGCGGGCAGCCGCGTAGTTCGGGGCGACCATCGGATAGTCGCTCGGGAGATTCCACTTGGTGCGATACTGCTCCGGGGTCATCTCGTAGCGCGTGCGCAGGTGGCGCTTGAGCGATTTGAACTTCTTCCCGTCTTCCAGGCAGACGATGAAATCCGGCGTGATCGAGCGCTTGATCGAGACGGCGGGGGTCAGAGGCTCAGCCTTCTCCTCGGTCCCGACCTGATTCAGCTTGCCGAGGGTGAGGTAGACCGAGCCGATCAGGGCGGGCAGGTCCGCGATCGGAACCGAGTTGTTGCTCACGAAGGCAGATACGATGTCTGCCGCGAGTTCGATGTAGTCCGGCAGGGGTCCGTTCTCAGCGCTCATTCTGAATCTCTCGTTGCATTTCGGCTGCCGCCACCCCCACTGCGATCCGCTGTTTCGGAGGTTTGGGATGTAGCGGCATGGTTGTGACTTGTCGGTAGCTATGATGAAGACAAGCAAAACGCAAGAGCCCAGTCAGGTGTCGTAAAGCTGGCGTTCGGTTTCTTCCTGTTGAACTGGAATAGATCAGCAGCAATAGCCATTCCGAAAATCCAGCCTGATTTTGCCCAATTTTCTACCTTTCTGCACAAGGTCTGAAGGATCATCCTCCAGCGCCTATATGTCGCCCGAGGCAGACGGTAAAATTAATTTTACCTGGGATCTTGATTGATCTGATAGGGCTCAGATGCCGCGCTTCATCTGATCCAATTAAGTCCTATTGGGTCGTAACTTAGCAAACTGGGGCGAAGAACTAAAAAGGTCCTTGAATACAGAATTCTAATGCGTTCCGGCGCGGGCAGTCTGCGATGAGGGCGAAATTTCTGGCCGATCGGTGCGCATTCTCCCGCAAAAATTTATGCCGGGCAGATGTGGATGATCCGAAACGGATGATCTCGGCACGCGCCCAAGTCGTCTCAGGCCCAAGTCGTCTCCCGCGCAAGTCGCCTCGCGCCAGGTTAGTCATCGCTGCGGTTGCGCGGACCGTAGGACTTGAACCGCTCGACTGTCCGCCAGATCTCGTCGTCCGCCAGGACGATCGGCGTCCCGACCTGCAAGGCCATCGCGTATTGTCGGCAGAGGGCCTCCACCTCGACCGCGAGCCAGAGTGCCTTCGGGAGGTCCGCGCCGACGGCGATCATGCCGTGATTGGCCAGGAGGCAGGCCGTCCGCCCCTCCAGGGCCGCGAGGGCCGCGGCCGACAGGGCCTCGGTGCCGTAGGGGGCGTAGGGGGCGCAGCGCACGGTCGGGCCGCCGGCGGCCGCGATCATGTAGTGCACCGCCGGGATCTCCTGCCCGCACATCGCGAAGGCGGTGCAGTGGGTCGGGTGCGCGTGCACGACCGCGTTGACCTCCGGCCGCGCCGCGAGGATGTCGCGGTGAAAGCGCCATTCGGACGACGGCGCGAGGGGGTGCGCGTGGCCACCGTCGAAATCCATCGCCACGATGTCCGCCGCCTCCAGGGACTCGGCCGGGATCCCCGACGGCGTGACGAGGAAGCCCGCGCCCGCCCGCACCGAGACGTTGCCGGAGGTGCCTTGGCTCAGCCCGAGGGTGATGAGGTCGCGCATCGTCGCGACGATGCCGGCGCGGGCCGCCGCATCCGCGGCTTCGGGAGAGGTCAGGGACTTCGGCATGCGGGACTCCGGGCGCGAACGCCCTACCGGTCGGGCGCGGGCGGTCTATAACACCGCCTGCCGGATGCGCTCGCCGTCCGGCCCGGTTCAGGGGCGGTGGCCCCGTCACCCGAGCAGAGGCGTCCCGCCTGATGAGTACGTACCGCTTCGAGGCGTTGCTCGCCCCGCGCGCGATCGCCCTGGCCGGTCTCGAGGCGGGGCCGGCCGGGTTGGCCGAGGCCGTCCTGGCCAACCTGCGCCGCGGCGGCTTTCCCGGGCCGATCCACCGGCTCGGACCGGACGCGGCGGCCGGGATGGTCCCGGGTTTCGCCGACCTGCCGGAGGCGCCGGACCTCGTGATCCTGGCGACCCCCGCCGCCGAAATTCCCGATCGGGTCGCGGAAGCCGGGCGGCGCGGCGCGGCCAGCGCCGTGATCCTGACGCCGGACGTCGGCGACGCCGTCTGCGAGGCGGCCCGGGCGGAGGCGCGCCGCCATGGCCTGCGCCTGCTCGGCCCCGGCAGCATCGGCCTGTCCGTGCCGGGCGCGCAGCTCGACGCGAGCCTTCTCGCGCGTGCGCCGAAGGCCGGCGACCTTGCGCTGGTCTCGCAGTCGGGCACGGTGGCCGCCGGCATCGTCGAGTGGGCGGCGCGCCGGGATGTGGGCTTCTCGGCGGTGCTCTCCCTCGGCATCGCCTGCGACATCGACGTGGCGGACTGCCTCGACCACTTCGCCGCCGACATCCGCACCCGCGCGATCCTGCTCTCCCTCGATGCGGTCATCGATGCGCGCAAGTTCATGTCGGCGGCGCGGGCCGCCGCGCGCGCCAAGCCGGTGGTGGTTCTGCGGGCGGGGCGGCACCGGGCGCCGACCCGGCACGCCGCGACCCATACGGGCGCGCTCGCGCGGCCCGACACCGTCTACGAAGCCGCGTTCCGGCGCGCCGGACTGCTCTCGGTGGAGAGCCTGGATGCGATGTTCTCCGCCGTGGAGACCCTCGGGCGCCAGCGCCCCTTCCCGGGCCACCGCCTCGCGATCCTGGGCAACGGACGCGGCATCGGCGCCCTGGCGGCCGACCGCCTCGCCGACCGCGGCGGCACACTCGCGGCGGCGGGGACGCTGGGCAATCCCGTGGATCTCGGCGTCGCCGCCGGGCCCGCGGATTATGCCGAGGCCCTCGCGCCGCTGCTGGCGGATCCCGGCAACGACGCGGTCCTGGCCGTGCACGTGCCGACGGCGCGCTCGGACGGCACGGAGGTCGCCGCGGCGATCGCCGATACCGTCGCCCGCATCCGCCGGAGCGGCGCGCGCAGGAAGCCGGTCTTCGCGGTCACGATCGGCGAAGAGGCCGAGGCCGTCGGCCGCCTCGCCGCCGCCGGCATCCCGCGCTTCTCCACCGACGACGCAGCGGTCGAGGGATTCCTGCACCTCGTGCGCTACCGGGAGGCGCAGAACGACCTGATGCGCACGCCCGATTCGCTGCCGCGCGACTTCTCGCCCGACGTCGAAGCGGCCCGCGCCGTCGTCGCGCAGGCGGTGGCCCAAGGGCAGACCTGGCTCGATCCCGTGGCGGTGGCCGACCTCCTCGCCGCCTACCGCATCGACAGCGTGCCCCTGACGCTCGCCCCCGACATCGATGCCGCCGCGACGGCCGCCTGGCCCATCATCGCCCGCGGCGGCGCCGTCGCGCTCAAGGTCGTCTCGCCGGACATCGTCCACAAATCCGACATCGGCGGCGTACGGCTCGACCTCACCAGCGAGGCCGATGTGCGGGCGGCCGCCGCCGACATCCTGGCCCGGGCCCGCCGGCTCGCGCCGGAGGCGCGGATCACCGGCTTCGCGGTGCAGCCGATGATCCGGCGCGGCAAGCAGCGCGAGCTGATCGCGGGCCTCGCCGAGGACCCGACCTTCGGGCCCGTGGTGGTTTTCGGGCGCGGTGGCACGGCGGTGGAGGTCATCGACGACCGGGCCGTCGGCCTGCCACCCCTCGACCTGCGCCTCGCCTCCGAGCTGATCGACCGCACCCGGGTCGCCCGGCGCCTGGCGGCCTACCGCGACGTTCCGGCGGTGAACCGCCACGCGGTGGCGCTGGTCCTCGTGAAGCTCGCGCAGCTGGCCGCCGATTGTCCGGAAGTGCGCGAGCTCGACATCAACCCGCTTCTCGCCGACGAGACCGGCGCGCTCGCCCTCGATGCCCGCGTGATGGTGGCGCCCGAAGCCGTGGCCGGACGGCGCGCCCGGGGCGCTTACCATCCGCGCTTCGCGATCCGCCCCTATCCGGTGGAATGGGAGCGCACCCTCCACCTCCGGGGCGAGACCGTCACGGTGCGTCCGGTGCGTCCGGAGGACGAGGCGCTGTTCCTCACCTTCTTCCAGTCGGTCAGCGCCGAGGATCTGCGCCTGCGCTTCTTCGCGCCGGTGCGGGACTTCAACCACGCCTTCCTCGCCAAGCTCACCCAGCTCGACTACGCCCGCGCCATCGCCTTCGTGGCCATCGATGCCGCCACCGGGATGATGCTCGGTGCCGTGCGGCTCCACGCCGACGCCAATCACGACAGCGGCGAGTACGCCATCCTGATCCATGGCGACCGCAAGGGCACCGGCCTCGGCCACGCCCTGATGAGTCTGATGATCGACTGGGCCCGCATCGAGGGACTCGCACGGGTCGAGGGGACGGTGCTGCGCGAAAACAGGCCCATGCTCGCGGTCTGCCGCCAGCTCGGCTTCACCACCCGGCCGGACAAGGAGGATGGCGGCGTGATCAAGGTCTCGCTGGCCCTCTAGGGCGGCTGCCCGATCCGCCTCAGGCCCGCTCGGCGATCCGCCGGACCCCGCCGGGATCGGCGCTCGCGCTGAACTGCGACGGCGACATTCCGAAATGCTGCCGGAACGCGCGGCTGAGCTGGGCCGCGCTGCGGAATCCCACCTCCTCGGCCAGCACCGCGATGGGATGCGGCTGGGCCGGCGCGCCGAGGGCCTCCTTGATCCGTTCGAGCCGGGCCGTGCGGATGAAGCATTCGACCCCGCCCACCGGCTGGAACAGCGCGAACAGCTTGGAGCGCGAAGCGCCGATGCGGCGCGCGACTTCGGCGGCGCTCAGGTCCGGGTTGCCCAGGTTCGCCTCGATGTAGAGACAGGCCTTCTGGTAGAGCCGGGCCGGGTCGTTCAGCGCTGTCCCGTGTCCGAGGGCGGCCGTGACGGCCTGGGCCATCAGCGTGGCCGTATGGCTCATCGTCTCGGCATCGAGGGCCGTCAGGCGCGGCAGGCGCTCGCGCATCCGCAGGAGATGCGAGGTGTAGGGATCGGCGATATCCGGCGGGATGACGAGGCCGTGGATCCGGTCCAGGGGGCCGAACCAGCGCCGGGCGAAGGCGCGCGGCATGGCGACGAAGTTGCGTCGCTGGCGCGGGATGCCCTGGGCGTCGCGAATGATCGTCGGACGGGAAAAATCGATGACGTAGACCGAGCCGGCCCCGGTCCGCACCTCCCGGCCGTCGAAGTTGCCGATGATGTCGCCCGTCTCGACATGCTGCAGGACGATCGCGTCGAGGCCGTCGTAACCGAGCTTCTGCGCCGGCCGATGGAAGACGAAGGGGACCCCGTCCATGAAGTGGAAGCGCAGGTGCTCGGACCAGAAACTGGTGATCTCCACATGGAACGGCGTCACCAGCGGCGTCATCAGCGCCGCGCTGGCGAACATCAATTGGTAGACCTGTGCGGCGTCGGCCTCGGGATAGTCGCCACTGGAGAAGCGCACCTGCCGGAGGGGGAAGGTCCCGTCTTTGACGTGCCGGTCCGAAAGCGAAGTTTGCAAGGTTGGGATCACGAAAGCGGGCGAAGGGTCGGAGTGATCAATGACTTTCGCATCCTCCGGTTCCGCCGCCGCGGCTGGATCGATTCGCGCGGAGAAAGTGCTGGTGCGTGGTCGGCGTGGCCAAGTCTGGCGCCCCGGACCGCGGGATCGGTGCGCACGACGCGCCGCGCCCCGGATCTACGCTGGACTCACGCCGGAGATCGCGATCGACCATCGGCTGCCGCAGCGACGTCTTTCCATCGAAATTCGGGACCTGCGACACCCGATCTGACTTTCGATTTGCTAAACGGCGGCTGAGCGCGTACAGTTTCAATATCAATTCAACGGCAGAACCTCGGTGGCGCGGTTTCGTTTACGAAATCGAGCCGAGGATTTTTAGGCCCTGAACTGGTGACGGAGACGGCCGCGCATGATCGCGTGGACCTCCGGTAGATGAAGCCCGCAAGGGCGAAGGAATACGATGGCTGTCGGTACTGTTAAGTGGTTCAACGAAACAAAGGGTTTCGGTTTCATCCAGCCGGATAACGGCGGAAGCGACGTGTTCGTGCACATCTCGGCTGTCGAGCGCGCCGGCATGCGCGGCCTCGCGGAAGGCCAGAAGGTCTCCTACGAGATGGAAACCGACAAGCGCAGCGGCAAGCAGTCCGCCGGCAACCTCCAGACCGTCTGATCACGGCGGGCTCCCGTGTGGAGCCCGACCTGTTTCGAGAGCCGCCTCCCGAACGGGAGGCGGCTTGCTCGTGTTCTGAGACCCGATTCCAGGGGAGCGCGCCGAGGGCGGCCTCCCGCATGACAGGATCCTGTGTGAGCCAATTCAACCCGAACTCGATGACCGACCGCCTCAAGGCCGCGACCGAAGCCCGTGCCGCGGCACTGGCGCGCTTCCGCGATCGCCCGGCAGCGGATGATCCGGCCGTGGTCGCCCGCAAGGCGGAGCGGGCGCAGATCGCTCGGGAGCGCGAGATCCGCGTGGCGGCTCGCGAGCAGGCCCGGCTCGAGGCCGAAGCCCAGCGTGCCGCCGAGGCCGAGGCCGAGCGCGAGCGTCAGGCCGCCGAGGAGATCCGTTCCGCCGAGGAGAAGGTGGCCCAGGCCGCTGCCGCCCGTCTGGAGCAGAAGGCCCAGCGCGATGCCCGCTACGCCGCCCGCAAGGCCAAGGCGCGCCGCTAAGAACGGCGCCGGGATCCGTTGATCCTGCGACGAGACGCGGCGGGTTCGGCGCGAACCCGCCAGGCGGCGCGTCCCATGGGACGGGCCCGCATCACCGGGACCGCCGCGGCCGGCGGCACCACCCTTGGCGCGACCCCGGTCCGCCAGACCTCCACCGAGGAGACAAGCGCCATGTCCCACAAGTTCAAGATCGGCCAGCGCGTGCGCCGCGCCCAGATCGGCTACACCTCCCCGAAGACCGACATCACCGACGTCTTCGAGGTGATCCGCCTCGTTCCCGAGGACCAGACCGGCGAGCCGTTCTACCGGATCAAATCCGGCAGCAGCGAGCGCGCGGTGCGCGAGGGCGAGATCACCGAGGCCTGAGGGGCGTACCGCCGCGCCCGTCACGGGGGCACCGCGCAACTCCACCGAGATTCGACGGCAGCGGCCTCTTCCTCACGCCGTGAGGGGGAGGCCGTTCGCGTCAGCCCAGCACCACCACGCGGGAGCCGATCTCGACACGGCCGTAGAGGTCGATGACATCCTGGTTGATCATCCGGATGCAGCCCGACGAGACGCTCTTGCCGATCGATTCCGGCTCGAGGGTTCCGTGGATGCGGTAGAGGGTGTCCTTGTTGCCCTGCCAGAGATAGTGCGCCCGCGCGCCGAGGGGATTGCGCGAGCCGCCGGGCACGCCGAGGCCGCTCTGGAGCTGGGAAACGGAGCGCGCCAGCTTCGGCGTGCGCGCGATCATCTCCTTGGGCGGATACCAGTCCGGCCACATCTGCTTCGAATTCACCGTCGAGGCGCCGGACCACGAGAAACCCTGCTTGCCGACGCCGACGCCGTAGCGTCGCGCCCGGCCGTTCGGCTGGACGAGGAAGAGGTGGTGGGCCCGGGGGTCGATCACGATGGTGCCCGGGGTCTCCGAGCCCGTATAGGCGACCTCCTGGCGCAGGAAGGACGGGTTCGCCTTGCGCCAGTTGAAGGCATAGACCGGAAAGGGCTCGTCGGTGATCGCCGCGTAGGCGCGGTTGAAGTCGATGGGGCCGTTGTCGACGGGCTTGGCCGGAGCGGCCTGCTGGGCCGAGGCCGGGGGCACCTGGCGCGGGGCGTAGAGGTCCGCATCCGGATCGTCCGCCATTGCGGGCCGGCCGCGCTGGCTCCGCACCGGGTCGAGATCGCGTTCGGCCCCGCGCTCGGAATAGGGCACGTACTGGCCGCCCCGGCGCCGGTAGAGCCGCCCGTCCTCGTCGCGATAGAGGCGCTCGTCGTCGTAGGCGCCATCCCCGTCGATGGCGCCGCCGAAGAGGCCGCGTCCCTGGGCGAGGGCGGACCCGACGGGCGTGAGGAGCGCGAGGCTCGTCGTCGCCCCGGAGAGAAGCGTGCGGCGGGTCGTGTGAGACATGGGGCGGTGCTCGGGCAGTCGTCGGAGATGGGTCGTTCGTGCCCGGGCCTAGCAAGTCGACGCAGAGCCGTCACGTCGTGTGGACGAAGGGCAGCCCTGCAAGAGCGCTAAAGTTCGCGGGCGATGCAGTGCGGGCACAATCACCGCCCTTGGAAACCATCCGGAAAACCTTTCGAAGACCCGCGCGAATACGGTGGTATCGCGCTTTCACCATGTCGACGAAAAAACGGTGCCCAGTGCCGCGATCCGGTTGCGGGCCGGTTGCAAAACCCCGGGCCGTGCCGACATAGCTGCTCACACGCCGACCCCCATCCTCGAATACATGGAACGCGACCCGTGCCGGTCCCTCCGCGTCCCCGTAACCGCGCGCCCCATGCGGCGCTCGCGGCGCTTCTGCTCGTCACGCTGATGGCCGGCGAGAGCCAGGCCGGCCGCAGCCGCACCCCGCCCGCGCCGGAGCCGTCCGCACCGGTGACAAGCTGGACCTCCACCGAGCCGGAGAACCCCACCTGCCAGCGCACCCGTCGCAAGCTCTGGCAGGCCGGGGAGGGCTGGGTGGTCCGCGGCGTCACGGTCTGCCGGTGAGCGGGGTCGCGCGCCGCGCCGGAGGTCCCCACGGGAAATCGACGCTGGCTGCGCGCTTGAGCGTAGGACAATCGCCCGCGCTTGGTTAAAGCTTGTCGGGCCATGCGTCGGATCCTGAGAACGGCCACCTCGATCGGGGCGAGGCGCGTCGGCGGGAGCGTGGCCGGAGGAATGCTTGAGTAGGATCGGCGACGCGCCCGAGACGGGGCCCGAGGCCCTCGCGCGCTACGACATCCTGGACACCGCCCCCGAGGACGCGTTCGAGGACATCGTCACGCTCGCCTCCCGGATGCTGGAGATGCCGGTCTGCCTGATCTCGCTGGTGGATACCGACCGCCAGTGGTTCAAGGCCCGGGTCGGGTTCCCGCGTCCCGAGACCGCGCTCACGGAGTCGATCTGCGCCCACGCGGTGCAGCAGGACGGCCTCTTCGTCATTCCCGACACGACCCGGGATCCGCGCACGGACGCGAACCCCCTCGTCACCGGTACGCCGCACGTGCGCTTCTACGCCGGCATGCCCCTGCGCACGCCGGAAGGGGCGGCCCTGGGCACCCTCTGCGTCCTCGACACGAAGCCGCGCGCGCTGACCGAGGCGCAGGGCTTCATCCTGCGCACCCTGGCCGGTCGGGTCATGACCGAACTCGGCCTGCGGCGCGCCCTGAAGGAGCGCCGCGCGAGCGACCGGCACAACGCGGCGATCATCGGGAGCGCCATCGACTACGGCATCATCACCCTGGACCTCGCCGGCCGGATCACGAGCTGGAATGCGGGGGCCGAGAGCGTCCTCGGCTGGAGCGAGGCCGAGATGACGGGTCGGGCCGCCGACCTCTTCTTCACGCCGGAGGACCGGACGCGCGGCGTGCCCGATCACGAGATGCGGCTCGCCCGCGAACTCGGCCGGGCCAACGACGAGCGCTGGCACATGCGCAAGGACGGCTCGCGCTTCTGGGGCATGGGCGAGATGATGCCCCTCAGGGACGAGGCGGACCGCCACATCGGCTATCTCAAGATCCTGCGCGACCGGACGGCCGAGCGCCGGGCCGAGGAGGACCTCCGGAAGCAGACGGCCCTGCTCCAGACCGTCACCGACCACTTGAGCGAGGCGGTGGTCCGCCTGAGCGAGGACGACGTCGTCACGTTCGCCAATCCCGCCGCCGAGGCGATGCTGGGTTGGCCCCGCGGCGGCCTGATCGGCCGCAACCTCCACGACACGGCGCATCACCACCATCCCGACGGCCGGCCCTTCCCGCGGGAGGAGTGCGAGGTCGTCCGGTCCCTGCGCAGCGGCGTCGCCCTGCGGGACCGCGAGGCGACCTTCTTCCGCCAGGACGGCTCGCCCATCGACGTGATCACCAACAACGCGCCCATCATCGAGGACGGGGTGGTGCAGGGCGGCGTCCTGACCCTGACCGACATCACCGAGCGCAAGGCGGCCAATGCCCGCCTGCGCCGGAGCGAGGAGCGCCTGAGCCTCGCCCTCAACGCGTCCGGCATGATCGGAACCTGGGACTGGGACCTGCGCGAGGACGTGATCTACGCCGATCCGAACTTCGCCCGGATCTACACCGTCGATCCGGACCGCGCCGCCCTCGGGGCGCCCCTGGCGGAGTACATCCGCAACTTCCATCCCGACGACATGCCGCGGTTCCAGGCCGAGCTCGACCGCCTCTTCGCGGGCGCCAAGGAATTCGCCTGCGAGTACCGCATCCTCCAGCCGGACGGCTCCCATCGCTGGGTGATCGCCCGCGGGAGCCTGGTGCGGGCCGCAGACGGGACGCCGCTGCGGTTTCCGGGGGCTTCGGTGGACATCACCGAACGCAAGCGGGCCGAGGAGCGCCAGGCGGCCCTGGTCGAGCTCGGCGAACGCCTGCGCGAGTTACGGGACCCCGGCGAGATCGCCTTCGTGGCCGCCGAGATCGCCGGCCGCACCCTCGGGCTGACCCGCGCGGCCTACGGCGTGCTCGACGATTCCGGGGTCTACCTCGACATCGTCCGGGACTGGACCCTGCCGGGGGCGGGCACCCTGGTCGGCCGCCACCGCTACGCCGATTACGGCTCCTACCTGCCGGAGCTGCGCCGGGGGCTGGCCGTCGTCATCGCGGACGTGGAGACCGATCCGCGCACCGCGGACCGGTCGGCGGCCTTCCGCGCCCTCGACGTGCGCACCGTCATCAACCTGCCGCTGATGGAGCGCGGACAGCTCGTGGCGGTGTTCTGCCTGCACGATTCGAAGTGGCGCGACTGGACGCCGGACATCCTCGACTTCGTGCGCAACGTCGTCGACCGCACCCGCGCCGCCGTGGCCCGCCTGCGGGCCGAGGAGCAGCAGGAGCTGGTCAACCGCGAACTCAGCCACCGCATGAAGAACCTGCTGGCCATGGTGCAGTCGATCGCGACGCAGACCATGCGCACGGCCGTCGACGTCGATACGGCCAAGGAGGTGCTCGCCGGCCGCCTCATCGCGCTGGGCCAGGCACACGACCTCCTGATGGGAGGCGCCCTCGGCAGCACCCTGATCGGCCCGGTGGTGCGGGGCGCCCTGAAGCTGCACGAGGACCGGGAGGGCCGTTTCCGCCTCGACGGACCCGAACTCGAGATCGGCGCCAAGCCGGCCCTGTCGCTGGCGCTGATGCTGCACGAACTCGCCACCAATGCGGCCAAGTACGGGGCGCTCTCCGAGGAGAACGGGCACGTGGCGATCCGCTGGGACGTGCGCGACGAGGCCGGCGAGCCCAGCCTCGCCTTCTCCTGGGCCGAGATCGGCGGGCCGCCGGTGACGCGGCCGACCCGCAAGGGATTCGGCTCGCGCTTCATCGAGCGCGGACTCGCCGGGCAGGTCGGGGGCACCATCGACCTCGACTTTCCCGCCGATGGCGTCACCTGCGTGATCACCGCACCCCTAGCAGCCTTCCAGGCCGACGGCTGAGCCCGGGACCTGCGCCGAATAACTTCTGGGCAGTGCCGCCTCGTGCGGCAGCCCGATGCCGCTGCCGTCGGCAGCCAGATGCCCGCGGACCGGGCAGGCATGGGCGTGGACGACCTCCGAAGATCTGGCACGTTCGGTGCTTGGCTCGACTCGTCGCCAGTCGGCGACGCGCGGAGCAAAGGCGCTCCGCACGCGGACGGCGTGAGTCCGGATCCCTTGGCACGAACGGCCGCTCCGCGGCCGCGAACCTCGAGACGCACTCCATGGCCAGCTTCAAGACCGTGATGAAATCCGGTCATCCTCCGACTCTGTTCGCCGCCTTCCTCTACTTCGATTTCTGCTTCGCGATCTGGGTGCTCAACGGCGCCATGGGTCCGTTCATCACCGAGACCTACAAGCTGACCCCGGCCCAGACCGGCTTCATGATCTCGCTGCCGATCCTGGCGGGCGCGATCATGCGCTTCCCGCTCGGGATCCTGGCCCAGTATATCGGCCGCAAGAACGCCGCCATCACCGAGATGACGGTGATCATGTTCGCGATGGCCTTCGGCTTCTTCTACGTGGACACCTACGACGAGGTGCTCGCCATGGGCGTGCTCCTCGGCATCGCCGGCGCCTCCTTCGGCGTCGCCCTGTCCCTCGGGTCGGGCTGGTTCCCGAAGGAGCACAAGGGCCTCGCGATGGGCATCGCCGGAGCCGGCAATTCCGGCACGGTGCTCGCCGTGCTGTTCGCGCCGCCCCTGGCCCAGGCCTATGGCTGGCAGACCGTCTACGGCTTTGCCGGCTGCGTCATGGCGATCCCGCTGATCGTGATGATCGTCTTCGCCAAGGAGCCCCCTGACGCCGAGCACCAGTCCTTCAAGGAGCACGTCTCCTGCCTGTTCCAAAAGGACGGCTGGGCCTTCAACCTCATCTACATCATCACCTTCGGCGGCTTCATCGGCCTGTCGAACTTCCTGCCGACGTTCTTCTACGAGCAGTTCGCCGTGACCAAGGTCGAGGCCGGCCGCCTCACCATGCTGGCGGCCCTGATGGGCTCCGGCATCCGCGTCGTCGGCGGCTACTTCGCCGACCGGCTCGGCGGCATCCTGGTGCTGTCCGTGGTGCTGCTCGCCGCCGTCGGCTCGTTCCTGCTCCTCACGGCCTCGCCCTCGCTGGCGCTGACCACGGCCCTGTTCATGCTGTGCTTCGCCGCCCTCGGGGCCGGCAACGGCGCCCTGTTCCAGCTCGTGCCCCTGCGCTGGCCCGCCAACACGGCGGTGGCCGGCTCGATGATCGGCGAGGTCGGGGCCCTCGGCGGCGCGATCCTGCCCAACGTGATGGGCCTGTCGAAGCAGTATACCGGCTCCTTCGCCCTCGGCTTCGTCGGCTACGCGGTCTTCGCCGCCCTGGTCCTGGTCTGCCTGCTGGTCTGGCAGCGCAAATGGGTCGGCACCTGGGTCGGCCCGCGCGGCAAGGTGCTGGCACCGAGCACGCCCGAGCACGCCGAGGCCGGCCGCCTCGATCCGCTCACGGCCTGAGCGGCACCGCCGGCGCTCAGCCGATCTCCTCCGCCACCAGCGCGAAGGTCAGGACATCCACCGAAGCCGCGCCGCCGCGCAGGAGGACCCGCGCGGCGGCGTTGGCCGTGGCACCGGTGGTCATCACGTCGTCGATCAGGAGGATGCGTCGGCCCTGCAGCCGGGGCCGCGCCGCCTCCGGGACCCGGAAGGCGCCCTGGAGGTTCGTCGCCCGGGCCACCCGGCTCAGGCCCACCTGCGGGCGCGTCGCCTTCACGCGGGCGAGGTAGCCCGGCTCGGCAGGCCGCCCGGCGATGCGGCCGATCCGCCGCGCCAGGAGGGCGGCCTGGTTGAAGCGGCGCCGCCACAGGCGCCACCGGTGCAGCGGCACCGGCACGAGGCAATCCGCCCGGGTCAGGAGGTCGGTCCCGGCGCCCGCCATCATCCCGGCGAGCGCGGGACCGAGATCCAGGCGGTCCTCGTATTTCAGGCGATGGACGAGGTCGCGGGCGACGCCCTCGTAGAGGGCCACCGCCCGCGCCTGTCCGAAGACCGGTGGATCCGCGATGGCGCGCGGGGAGAGCAGCGTGCCGGTGCCGTGGTCGATGGCGAAGGGCGTGCCGAAGCGGGCGCAGCAGGGCTGCTCGATCAGCCGCAGGCCCGACCAGCAGCGGGCGCAGAGGGCGTGCGGGTCGGCGATGGCGCCGCCGCAGCCCGGGCAGGTCGGCGGATAGACCAACGCGAGGGCACCTCGGAGTGAGGCGCGCAGTCGAAGCGCGACGAGGCGGGCGGCGGGTGCCATGACGGCCACCCTACCACCCGCATCGCCGGGATACGATCTGTGATTGTGCTCAGCGGGCCTGCTGCTGCGGCTGAGCCTGGTTCTGCTCGCGGTCGCGCTTGTTGGCCTGATGGCGGCCGACGACGCAGCCGGCCGCGGCGCCGAGGACCCCATGGCCCGCCACGTGGCCGGCGACGCCGCCGACGAGCGCACCCTTGATGCAGCCCTTGGCCTCGGCGCCGGTGGTGCCGAGGCTGATCCCAGCGAGGGTGAGGGCCGCGCCGAACAAAATGGACTTCATGGCGTCTGATCTCCTCGATTCGTCGTCGAATCGCTGGGCCTTAACAGCGAGGGCCGGAATCACGTTCCGTCCCCGTTGCCGCTGGCGCGCACGATCCCGGCGCGCCATCTAGATCGTGATGACCGCGCCCCCGCTGTTCGATACGGGCCTCGCCCGCCGCCGCCTCGCCCGTGCCCACCGGGCCGGCTATGCCGACTTCCTGCTGCGCAGGGTCGTCGACGATCTGGAGGACCGCCTCGGGGCGGTGCTGCGGACCTTTGCCGAGGCCGTCGACCTCGGCACCCCGTCGTCGCTCGCCGCCGGGCGCCTGCGCGAATCCGGCCGGGTCGGGCACCTCACCCGCCTCGCGCCCCGCGCGGAGGCCGGCGCGGTCCTCGCCGACCCCGAGATCCTGCCGCTGGCGCCGGGCCGGTTCGACCTCGCCGTCTCGCTCCTCGCCCTGCAGCACGTCAACGACCTGCCCGGCGCCCTTGCGCAGCTGCGCCGGACCCTGCGCCCCGACGGGCTGTTCATCGGCTGCCTCCTCGGCGGCCGGACCCTGACGGAGCTGCGCCAGGTCTTCGGGCAGGCGGAGAGCGAGGTCGAGGGCGGCGTCAGCCCGCGCGTCGCCCCCTTCGCCGAGGTCCGCGAGATGGGCAGCCTGCTGCAGCGGGCCGGCTTCGCCCTGCCGGTCACCGATGTCGAGACGGTCACGGTGCGCTTTCCCGACCCGTTCGCGCTGATGCACGACCTGCGCGCCATGGGGCTGACCAACGTCCTGATCGACCGCCGCCGCACCCCCCTGCGCCGCGACACGCTCCTGCGTGCCGCCGCCCTCTATGCCGAGCGCTTCTCCGATCCCGACGGGCGCATCCGCGCCAGCTTCGAGATCCTGTGGCTCTCGGGCTGGGCCCCGCACGAGAGCCAGCAGAAGCCCCTGAAGCCCGGCACCGCGCAGACGCGCCTCGCCGAGGCCCTGGGCACCACCGAACGCAAGCCCGAAGGACAGAACCCGTGAGACACGAACCATGAGGCAGCCCGGACCCGACCATCCGATCGCCATCGTCCCGCATACCGGCCGGCTGCGGATCCGGCTCGCGGGGACGCTTCTCGCCGAGACCGAGTCCGCCCTCGTGCTCACCGAGGCGGACTATCCGCCGGTCTTCTACGTCCCGCGGGCCGACGCCCGCTGGGAGCATTTCGCCCCGAGCGCCCGCCGCAGCCACTGTCCGTACAAGGGGGATGCGAGCTACTTCACGCTGACGACGCCGGACGCCGACCGGCCGGACGCGGTCTGGAGCTACGAGGCGCCCTATCCGGCGGTGGCCGCCATCGCCGGGCATCTCGCGTTCTATCCGGACAAGATCGACCCGATCGAGCAGGACTGACCGAGCGCGGCCGTCAGTCCCGGACCTGGGACCAGAACGCGGCCTTGCGTCCGTGCAGACGACGCAGCGTGCCGCGGTAGGCCTCCGGATCCTCCGTCAGGCCGTCGAGGGCGTCGAGGTAGCGGGCGGCGTGGCCGTAGGCGGCGCTGCGCCCGTGTTCCAGGATGGAATCGATGAGCAGGCGGTAGAGTTCGGCCGCCGCTTCCGGCCGGGTCCGCTCGAGAGCCTCGGCGGCGGGCGCCAGGATCTCGTAGCGGGTCCCGTCCCAGCTGCCGCGATGGGCCAAGACCAGGCGGGCGGCGCGGTCCGCATTCGGCCAGTGGGTGAGGAAGGCCAGGGCCCGGTAGCGGTCCGGATGGGCTTCCGCGTGGTCGAAGGCGCGCTCCAGCGCCTCGTCGTCCTCGAAATCGGGCAACTTGGCGAGGTAGGCCCGCAGCATCGCCGGATCGAGGTTGCGCCCGAAGGCCGCCCAGCGCAGGGCCTGTGCGGCCTCGGTTTGCCCGAGGCTGTCGAGGATTCGGATCTCCACGGCCTGGCGCGCCCGTTCGGGAGCGTCAGGGTCGAAATGCCCCGTGAGCAGGGCCTCCCGGGTGACCACGACCGGCCCGCGCTTCTGCGGCCGGCGGATCCAGTCCAGCGCCTCCGCTGCCCGGCCCGCCGCCAGCAGCCGCTCGGCGATCCGCACCCGGTCCGGCTGCTCGGGGGACACCGCCTGCTCGAAGCCGATGAAGGCGTCGACGTCGCCGGCCCGGTCGGCCAGGGCCTGACGCATCCGGACGACGCGGCTGCGCGCCAGCCGGGCGGCCCAGGCTCCCTGGTCGCTGGCCCGGCCCTCCGGAGCCGGGGGCGTGGCGGTCGCCAGCGCCACGTCGAGGGGCGCCAGCGCCCCCTCGGGCAGCCGCGGGATCAGATCGTGCAGCAGGGTTTCGACGAAGCCGTGGCCGTCCGCGCCGAGGCGGATCACCAGTCCGGTGGCGACCCCGGCAGCCTCCTCCGTGGGCAGGTCGACGATCAGCGCGGCGGCCGCATCGGCCGCGCGCTCGTAGACGCCGTGGATGCGTCCGCTCGAATCCTCGGCCCGCCCAAGGACGTCGCCGGCGCCGCCGAGGAAGCGGATCAGCCGGTCGAGGGCCGATCGGGGGTCCAGGGCGGCGAGTTCGGTCACCACGGTGGTGAGCATGGCGTCGAGGTCGGCCGCGAAGGCGCGCTGTTTCTGCCAGTCGATGTAGCCCTGGCCCCGCTCCAGGGCGGTGAGCCGCCGGTCGACCAGCGCCGCGATGGCGTCCGGCCCCTGCAGGCTCGCCACCGCCGCGGTCACCAGCTTCTTGAAGGTCGGGTTGCGCGCCGTCTCGGACAGGACGAGGCCGATCAGGCGCTCCAGCCCGAGCTCGGTCAGGGTCTCGGGGCTCGGCGTGGTCTTTCGCGACGCGCGCTTCGGCTTGGCCGGGCCGGGCTTGCTGGTACCGGGCTTGCCGGTACCGGGCTTGCCTGCACCGGACTCGCCGGCTCCGGATTTGCCGGCACCCGGGGCCTGAACGTGACCCGCCTTCGTCGCCGGTTTCGCCGCTGCCCTGCGTGCCATGCGCTCCACTCCTTCTCCCGACGGGGCGGGTCGCGCCGGACGGGGTCTGTGCCTCGGAAGTGGATCAGGGGCCGAGCAGATCCAGCAGGAAGGGGATCAGCGGTGCATCCGCCGGCGGCATCGGCTGGTCCTTGAGGTCGCGCGGGCGCACCCATTTGAGGACCTGACCCTCCATGGAGCGTGGCAGGCCTTCCCAGCGCCGGCAGATGTAGAGCGGCATAAGGAGATGGAAATCCGGATAGGCGTGGCTCGCGAAGGTGAGGGGGGCGAGGCAGGCCTCCCGCACGCCGATGCCGAGCTCCTCGGCGAGCTCGCGAATCAGGGTCTCCTCCGGCCGCTCGCCCGGATCGACCTTGCCGCCGGGAAACTCCCACAGGCCGGCGAGCTGCTTGCCCGGCGGGCGCTGGGCGAGGAGCACGCGCCCGTCGGCATCGACCAGGGCGACGGCGACCACGAGGAGGATGCGCAGGGGCGCGGGCGCCGCGGCGGTCACGGGGCGATCGCGAAGGTCGCGGCGACGTCGGCGGCGGTCTCGATCGTGCCGGCGACGAGGGGCACCGGAGCGCCGCCGCGCTTGGACCGCATCGGCGCGGGCGCCGCGAAGGCGATCGGCGGGGGGCTGCCCGTGGCCGGGGACTGGATCGACACCACCCGCCCGAGCGTGACGCCGGCCGCCTCCGCCAGGCGCTCGGCCTGGGCGCGCGCGTCCTTCATCGCCGCGCTGCGCATGGCGCTTTCGGCCG
Source organism: Methylobacterium sp. M6A4_1b (assembly GCF_053345175.1). Lineage (NCBI taxonomy): Bacteria > Pseudomonadati > Pseudomonadota > Alphaproteobacteria > Hyphomicrobiales > Methylobacteriaceae > Methylobacterium > Methylobacterium sp. M6A4_1b. The sequence continues at coordinate 167,886 of NZ_JBKEZQ010000007.1, read as the reverse complement.
TGTCGGGATCGCGCAGGCCGAAGCTGACGCCGTCGATGCGGTTCGCGCCGCCGTCGAGGGCGCGGCGCATCAGGTCGCCGAGGCGCCCCATATCGGCGAGGCGCACCCGCACCGTGTTGCTGGCCCGGTAGCCGTCCGGCTTCTCGGTGAAGGTCCCGTCGGACTGGCGGACCGAGCGTGTGACCGGCTGCAGCGTCACGGCGGAGGTGCCGAGATCCGCCTCCGGGACCTGAAACTCGGCGGCCAGGACCAGGATCGCCTTGGCGGCGGTGCTGGCGCCGTCGAGGGCGACGGCCGGGGTCGCGCCCCTGGCCTCGACGCCGATCTCGACCGACGCGAAGTCCGGCGCCACCTCGGAGCGGGCGCGCCCGACGACGCTGATCCGGCCCTCGGTCGGCCCCGGCCTGTCCTCGGCCCGCACCGCGCCGCCGGCGCCGAGCAGCGCCAGCGCGAGGAGGGCGAACGCTCCGGCGCGCCTCATGAGCGGTAGTCCCCGTTGATCTCGATGTAGAGCTTGGTCAGGTCGCAGGTCCAGACGCGCGCGCTGCCTTCGCCGAGGCCTAGGTCGACCCGCACGGTGACGTCGGGCTCGCGCATCACCGCGCTCGCCGCCGCCTCGCTGTAATCCGGGTCGCGGGCGCCTTCGCGGGCGACGCGCACGTCGCCGAACCAGATCGCGAGGCGGTCGCGGTCGGCCGGTTCGCCGGCCTTGCCGACGGCCATCACCACCCGGCCCCAGTTGGCGTCCTCGCCCGCGATGGCGGTCTTCACCAGGGGCGAGTTGGCGATGGACATGGCGATCCGATGGGCCGAGGCGTCGCCGGTCGCGCCCGTGACCTGCACGGTGACGAACTTGCGGGCGCCCTCGCCATCCTTGGCGACGAGCTGGGCCAGCTCCACTAGGAGGTCGTCGAGGGCGGCGCGGAACGCGGACAGGCGCGGATCGTCGGCGGTGGAGATCGCGGCGTTGCCGGCGGCACCGGTCGCGAACAGCATCAGGGTGTCGGAGGTGGAGGTGTCGCCGTCCACGGTCACGCAGTTGAAGCTCGTGGCCGTGCCGGCGGTGAGGAGCGCCTGGAGCACGTCCTGCGGCAGGGCGGCGTCGGTGAAGACGAAGCTCAGCATGGTGGCCATGTCGGGCGCGATCATGCCGGCGCCCTTGGCGATGCCGTTGAGGGTGACGGTGACGCCGTCGATCGTGGCCCGGCGGGTGGCGAGCTTGGGGAAGGTGTCGGTGGTCATGATCGCCTGGGCGGCGGCGGCCCAGGCCTCGGCACCCTCCTGCGTCCGGCCGGCGCAGTCGGCGAGCACGCCCTCGAACTTCGTGGCGTCCAGGGGCTCGCCGATGACGCCGGTCGAGGCGATGAAGATCTCCTCCGGGCGGCAGCCCGCCGCCTCGGCCGCGATCCGGGCCGTCAACGCCACGGCCTCGCGCCCGCGCAGGCCCGTGAAGGCGTTGGCGTTGCCGGAATTGACCACGAGGGCGCGGGCGCCCGGGCTGCCCAGCGCCTCGCGGCACCAATCCACCGGGGCCGAGGGGCATTTCGAGCGGGTGAACACGCCGGCCGCCTGCGTGCCCGCGGCGAGCGCCACGTAGAGCACGTCCGTCCGGCCCGAATAGCGGATGCCCGCCTGCGCGGTCGCGAGCCCGACGCCGCGAATCGCCGGCAGCTGCGGTTGGGTCCGGGGCGCCAGCGGCGAGACGGGGGGGCTCTTGGCAGACGACATGGACGGGGGCTCCGGATCTCTGCGGCCGTCTCGGGCGCGCGGCGTGGCCGGTGTTGCCCCGCCCGCGCCGCCTTCGTCAACCGCGGTGAGCGTCATCCGGCCGTCGCATCCCGACCCGGTGTCCCGAAGCCTTGCAGATCAAGCACTTGCGCGCTCGCCGCAGTGCAGCATCGCGGGGCGCCCGGGGACGTCCGGATCGAGCGAAACGGAGACGGACGGAACCCGAAAGTCGTCCGCCTCCAGGGGAAGAGGGCTTGTCTGTTCGAGCGAACGTGACATAGCATGCTGCGACGCACAGTTTCCGAGGTGATCGGCACGGATGTCCAGGCGCGACGGGAGAGTGTCGACTATGGAACGACCGATTTCACCAGGTGGCGCCTATGGCGTCCAGGTCCTGATCGCCGGCCGCCAGAAGCATTGGCGCGACGAGGTCTCGTCCCAGATCCGGCGGGCGGGATTCGCGGCCACCACGGTGGATTGCGGCGTCGATGCGATGACGGTCCTGGCTCTGGGCCTTCCCGTCGATGTTCTCGTCACCGACGTGAGCCTGCAGGGCAAGCTCTGCTGCCAGAAACTCGCCCTCGAAGCCCGGGCCCTTCGCCCGGACCTGCGCATCGTCTTCGCCAGCGACCTCGAATCCCTGGCGAGCGAGGAAGACCCGACCCAGTGGCTCGAAGACCTGTTCGATGCCCAGTTCCCAAACGACCGCGACGGCCTGATCGCGCTCCGGCGCATCGACAACGTCGCCAGCACGGTGTGGGACGCTCTTCGCAGCCCTGCGTGATGCGAGGCCTCTCCGGGGCGCGACAAACCGGATGCTCGCCACCTCCCGCCGGGATCGACCCGCTCCGCTCGGCGAGCCGGATACCCCGATCACGTGACGGTTTTCTGACGATCGGCGCGAGCGTATCGGTCGCGCTCCCGGACGGGCAAAGCCCTCGCATGGAAACGGCCCTCGCGCGGACGCGAAGGCTTTCGAGAGTTGGATCGCGACGAACGCGAGGTGGCGATCCTCGGGGCGATCACTGCGCCTTGGGGGCGTCCGCCGGCTTCGGGTCGGGATTCACCTTCGCATCCGTGTTCGTGGTGGCGTCCGTCGTCGGCTTGGCATCGGCGTTCGGCTTGGCCTTGCCGAGATAGATGTATTCCGGCGCGGCGCGGAGCTGATCCTTGTTGGTGTCGATCGTCGCCTTCAGGGTGGCGTCGTCGACGCGCACGAGCTTCAGGGCGCTGGGGTCGACGGCGACGTACTTGGTGCCGATGCCGAGGAAGCCGCCGACGCCGACCACCCAGGATTTCACGGTGTTCTTCTCGTCGAGCACCACGTCGGCGATCTCGCCGATGGTCTCGTTGCCGGCGTTCTGGATGGTGAGGCCGACCAACTTCGAGGTGACCATGTCGCTCTTGTTCTGCACCACGAAGGTGGGGCGCAGATCGTTGGCGAGGGTGGCGGGAGCGGCCTGGACCGGTGCCGACGCGGCGGCGGGCGCGTTGGCACCCGGCGACTGAGCGAGGGCGAGGGTGGCGCTGGCAGCGAGAAGAGCCGTGCCGAGCAACAGGCTGCGCATGGGCGGAGTCTTTCGAAAAATCGAGCCGAAGGTCGAACGAGGGGGCCGTGATGGCACACGCTCAAGTTCGGGCCTCCGCCAAAGGTTCCCGCGATACGGCATGGTGAATGGACGAACGCCGGTCCGGCCTTAGGTTCCTGGGCATAGGGGCGGCGGAACCGGTCCGCGCGCCCGCCAAGGGGTGCCGTACCATGTCGAACGCCAAGTGGAACGCCATGTCGCCCGAGTCCCGTTTCGCGCTGCCGCGCCGTCACGCCCTGGCGATCCTGGGCGGTGCCCTCGTCTGCGGCGTCCGCCCGGCCCTGGCCGATGCCGCGAAGGCGGGCGCCTTCGCCTTCGAGAAGCCGGAGGGCGGCACCCTGCCGCTCTCGGCCTATGCCGGTCGGCCCATCCTGGTGGTCAACACCGCCACGGCCTGCGGCTATGCCGGGCAATTCACCGGACTGCAGGGCCTCTGGACCCGCTTCGGCGACCGGGGCCTCACCGTCATCGCGGTTCCGTCGCCCGATTTCGGCAATCAGGAGCCCCTCGACGGGGTCGCCATCGCGGAGGCGGCGCGCCGGAACCACGGCGTCACCTTCCCGGTGACGGCCAAGACCCATGTCCGGGGGCCGGCCGCGCACCCGTTCTACCGCTGGGCCGCCGCCGAGAAGCCCGGCAGCACGCCGGGCTGGAACTTCCACAAGTACCTCGTCGACCGGGACGGCAGCCTGATCGGCGCCTTCCCGTCCTCGGTCGAGCCCAACGATCCGCGCATCGTCACCGCGATCGCCAACGCGCTGCCCGCCGCCTGAGGCGTCAGCGCGGGATGTCCCGCGGCGGGCGAAGCGCCTCCGGCTTCGGTGGCGCGCGGCGGAGACGCCGCGGCCGTTCGGTGCTGCCGCGCGCCGGCGGCGAGGCGTAGTTCGATGCGAAGGGATTGGCCGGCGTCCGATCGGCGCTGCCGAACAGGCTGAACTGGGCCCGGGCGTCGGAGCCCGCGCACAGAATCGTCACGAGAAGGGCGAGGAGGAGGGGGCGCATGCGGCTCCTGGGGCCGGCCGCATCCGGCCGGATCGATGGGGTCCCTTGCTCCGATACCGCAAGCCCCCACATCCGGCGAGATGCGGGCGCCGGATCGCCGGGGGGGCCGGGACGATGTCGAGGGACGGAACGATGAAGCCGCACCGGTTCGAGCAGGCGGGGACCGTCTTCGAGATCGCCTTCGAGCGGGCGCCCGAGGGCTGGGTCGCCCACATTCGCCGGGAAGACAGCGAAACCACCCACGCGATCGGGTTCCCCGACGGGCCGGGCTACGATCCGACGGACGTGCGCGGCTCGCTGATCGCGGGCTGCGAGGCGGCGCTTCCGAACCTGTCCTGGGCGCGCCCGACGCGTCACTGAGGGGAACCTCCGGAAGCGCCCCGTGTTCGCCCTCCCACATGCGCCCGGCACCCGTGCCCGCGCGCGAAACGGGAAGGAACGGCCGATGTCCGAGATCACCTATCGCATCGTCGAACACGACGGCGGCTTTGCCTACAAGGTGGGCGACGTGTTCTCCGAGACGTTTCCGAGCCACGACGAGGCCCTTCAGGCGGCCCAGGCCGCCGCGGCCGAGCAGCAGGTTCCGGGCTCGACGGAAGGCATCCGCTACCAGGACAGCAAGGGCGCCTGGCACGACGAGACCGCCCAGGGCAACGACCGCCCCACCGCCCGCGTGGTCGATTGAGGACCGGTTCCGGGCACGCTCAGGCCGTGCGTCGCAAGGCCGGGGTTCCGCCGGCCGGCCATGCCGCCAGGGCCGCTTGCGGGCCGGGATCCGCCTCCGGGCGGTGCCGGGCGCTGCCGGTGCGGTTCCGCCCGGCCGACTTCGCCCGGTAGAGGGCTTCGTCGGCCGCCTCGAACAGGGCGGTCGGCGTCGCCGCGCCGTCGCGGCTCGTGGCGACGCCGACGCTGACCGTCACGTGATCCAGCCCGTCGCCGCGCCCGGCATGGGGCAGGGCCAGCGTGTTCAGCGACAGGCGCGTCCGCTCGGCCAGGGCGATGGCGGCCTCGCTGTCGAGACCCGGCAGCAGCAGGGCGAATTCCTCGCCGCCGTAGCGCGCCACGAGATCGGCGGCGCTTCCGGCCCGGGCGGTCAGCAGGCGCGAGACCGCGCACAGGCAGGCGTCGCCCGCCCCGTGTCCGTAATGATCGTTGAAGCGCTTGAAGTGATCGACATCCACCAGCATCAGCGCGAACGGATCGCCGTCCCGGGAGGCCTGCCACAGGGCATCGAGGCGTTCCGAGAAGGCGCGCCGGTTGGCGAGGCCGGTCAGCGGGTCGGTGGTCGAGAGGCGCATGAGGCGCGCGTTGGCGACGACGAGCTGCTGCGCCCGCAGGGATTCCCGTAACGTATAGAGATAGTTGCGCCGGTTGGCGCTCTCGATCTTGTGTGCGGCTGCCAGACTGAAGGCGATGCCGATCAACATGTCGAGACGGATCAGGTCTGCGAGATCGGGGGCGATCTCCGGGTGGGCCGCGATGGCGAGGCCGCCGAGGAGCGCGGCCGTGCCCGAGACGATGCAGGCCCAGGTGAACCGCAATGCCAGGGAGATGTTGGCGAAGATCACCGTCAGCCAGATCGCCGTGGTCGCGTGGGCGAGGTTGGGTCCCTGCCCGAGCCAGAGGGTGCCCGCGGGGATCATCGTCGCGGCCAGGACGCCGAGGCCGCACAGGGCCTCCCGCATCCGCGCGCGCACCCGGCTCAGGGCCACGAAGATCGCGACCGCCATCGGCGTCACCAGGCCGATCCGGAAGGCGAGATTCAGCGTCGCGAGGTTGGGCGTCGTGACGTAGGCCGCCCAGGCATAGAGGTGGAAGACTGCCAGGCCGATCAGGGTGGCGCGGCGCAGGTGCCGGACCCGCCGGTGGCCGGTCTCGGCCTCGAACCGGGCCTCGAGCTCGGCCGGGAAGGCGAGGCGCCAGCGCGTCGCCTGCAGGGTCCGCTCGATGAGCATCAGCAGGTGGTCGCTGGCGCGAAACGACAGGGAGCCCGGATCGTCGGACGATCGGGCGGCAGACGAAGCGGTCACGCGTGGGGAGATCCATCGGCGGGCCGGCGGCGGCCCGGACGCAAGATTGCCTGCGACCCGTGTGGGCATGCTTTCCCCGATCCGTAAAATGCGACCGATCCGTTGTGCGCGGCCACCGCGCCGCAGGGGGAACCCCCCTTGCGGCGATGGGGGACCGAATGGACAATTGCCTCGCCGGCCCCACCTCGTGCATGCCTCGCCGTGAGCGGGGCCGCGCGCCGCGGCGGATCGGCCCTGCGAAGGGGCCGCCCGACGCCGCCCACCCCGGCCCTTCCGCCTTCTGGAGTCTGCCCGTGACCGTCTCGAACCCGCGCCAGCCCGACCATGCCATCGACCCGCTCTTCATCGAGCGGTGGTCGCCGCGCGCCTTCACCGGCGAGGCCGTGCCGGAATCCGAGCTGCTGCGGATGATCGAGGCCGCGCGCTGGGCCCCGTCCTCCTACAACTCGCAGCCCTGGCGCTTCGTCTACGCCCTGCGCGGCACGCCCGAATGGGAGACCTTCCTCGACCTGCTGGTGCCGGGGAACCGCAAGTGGGCGGAGGGCGCCGGCGCCCTCGTCATCCTCGTCTCGAGCAAGCTGATGAAGACCGGCGACGGGCTGAAGCCCTCGGCCAGCCATTCCCTCGACACCGGAGCCGCCTCGGCGAACTTCCAGCTCCAGGCGATCCGGCAGGGCTGGCACGTGCACGGCATGGGCGGCTTCGACAAGGAGCGCTCCGTCACCGCGCTCGCCGTGCCCCCGGACCATCAGGTCGAGGCGGCCTACGCCGTCGGGCGCGCGGCGGACCCGGCCGACCTCACCGAGGAGCAGCGGGCCAAGGAGGTGCCGAACGGGCGGCGCCCGATCACCGACTTCGCCTTCGCCGGCGCCTTCAAGGCCCGCGAAGCCTGAGCCGCCCGCCGTGCTGAGGCCCGCACCCGACCATGCCGCGCTCGTCGCCGGTTTCGCCTGGGACATCCCGGAGCGCTTCAACATCGGCGTCGATGTCTGCGACCGCTGGGCCGCGCGCGAGCCCGGCCGGGTCGCGATCCAGGAGGTGGTCGGCGCGCGGGTCTCGGAGTTCACCTTCGGTGACCTGCGGGACCGCTCCGACCGCCTGGCGGCGGGGTTGCGGAGCCGGGGCGTGGCGCCCGGCGACCGCGTCGGCGTGCTGCTGCCGCAATCGGCCGCCGTGGTGATCGCGCACGCGGCCGCCTACAAGCTCGGGACGATCGCGCTGCCGCTGGCCGGCCTGTTCGGACCGGACGCCCTGCGCTACCGGCTGACCGATGCCGGCGCGCGGGTCCTGATCACCGACGCGGCGGGCCTTGCCAAGATCGACGCGATCCGCGCCGACCTGCCGGCGCTCGAATGCGTCGTCTGCGTCGACGGCGCGCAGGGCCGGGCCCTCGGCTACGACGCCCTGCTGGCGGAGGCGCCGGACGGGTTCGTGCCGGTGGACACCCGGGCCGACGACCCCGCCCTGATGATCTACACTTCCGGCACCACCGGGCCGGCCAAGGGCGCGCTGCACGCCCACCGGGTGCTGCTGGGGCACCTGCCGGGCTTCTGCATGATGCACGATTTCCCGCCGAAGCCCGGCGACCGGATGTGGACCCCGTCCGATTGGGCCTGGGCCGGCGGCCTCCTCAACGCGACCCTGCCGAGCCTGCATTTCGGCCTGCCGGTGGTGGCCTGCCCGAGCTTCCGCTTCGAGCCAGAGGCCGCCTTCCGGCTGATCGCCGAGCGGGCCGTCACCCTCGCGTTCCTTCCGCCGACCGCCCTGCGCATGCTGCGCGCCGTCGCCGACCCGCGCGGGCGCTTCGACCTCGCGCGCCTGCGCAACATCGCCTCCGCGGGCGAGGCCCTCGGCCCCGAGACCTTCGACTGGGCGCGGCGCGAACTCGGGCTCACCATCGGCGAGGCCTATGGCCAGACCGAGTGCAACCTGGTCCTCGCCGCCTGCCGCTCCGCCGGGGTGGCGCGGGCCGGCTCCACCGGGCGGCCGGTGCCGGGGCATCGGGTCGCGATCCTGCGGCCGGACCGGACCGAGGCCGCCGACGACGAGCCGGGCGAGATCGCCATCGCCCGGCCCGACCCGGTGATGTTCCTGCGCTACTGGAACCAGCCGGAGGCGACGGCCAGGAAGTTCGCCGGCGACTGGATGCTCACCGGCGACACCGCCCGGCGCGACGCCGACGGCTACGTCCACTTCGTCGGGCGCGAGGACGACCTCATCACCTCGGCGGCCTACCGCATCGGCCCCACCGAGATCGAGGATTGCCTCGGCGCCCATCCGGCGGTGGCGCTCGCCGCCGCGGTGGGCAAGCCCGACCCGCTGCGCACCGAGATCGTGAAGGCCTATGTCGTCCTGCGCGAGGGATTCACCGCTTCCGACGCGCTGGCCGCCGAGATCCAGGCCTTCGTGCGGACGCGCCTCTCGGCGCACGAGTATCCCCGCGAGATCGCGTTCCGCGACAGCCTGCCCATGACCACCACGGGCAAGATCATCCGCCGGCAGCTGCGCGACGCGGGTTGAGGTGGTCGAATCGTGGCGCGGGTGCCGGCCGGACCGATCTCCCGCGTCCCGCGAAGCCCCCCGACCGCGACGGGGCGCGGACAGGCGCCCCCGTGGTCGCCGGCACCTCGCGGTTCGCGCAAGCTCAGACGCCGCACCGGCAGCGGACGAAGCCGTTGGGGCGAGGTCTCGCGCCCCCGTCCATCCGCCCGGCGGCGAACCCGCGCGTGGCCGAGCTTCGCATCTGGAATAGGTCGCATAAAGACATCTTTATATCTTGATTGCCTCCGGTCCGACGCCCTGCTATAGGCCTCGCCGACACGCAACGAGAGACGGAGCGAACCCCCATGGCCCAGGATTACATCGTCAAGGACATCGGTCTGGCCGATTACGGCCGCAAGGAGATCTCGATCGCAGAGACCGAGATGCCGGGCCTGATGGCCACCCGCGAGGAGTTCGGTCCGTCGCAGCCGCTCAAGGGCGCGAAGATCGCCGGCTCGCTGCACATGACGATCCAGACGGCCGTGCTGATCGAGACCCTGAAGCATCTCGGCGCCGACATCCGCTGGGTCTCCTGCAACATCTACTCGACCCAGGACCATGCCGCCGCCGCCATCGCGGCCGCCGGCATCCCGGTCTTCGCCATCAAGGGCGAGACCCTGGAGGAGTACTGGGACTACACCTCGAAGCTGTTCGACTGGCATGACGGCGGCATGCCGAACATGATCCTCGACGACGGCGGCGACGCCACCATGTTCGTGCACCTGGGCCTGCGCGCCGAGAACGGCGACACCGCCTTCCTCGACAAGCCGGAGTCGGAGGAGGAGGAGATCTTCTTCGCGCTCCTCAAGAAGAAGCTCGCCGAGAAGCCGAAGGGCTGGTTCGCGGGTCTCGCCGACTCGATCAAGGGCGTCTCGGAAGAGACCACCACCGGCGTGCACCGCCTCTACAACCTCGCCAAGGAGGGCAAGCTGCTCTTCCCGGCCATCAACGTGAACGACGCCGTCACCAAGTCGAAGTTCGACAACCTCTACGGCTGCCGCGAGTCGCTGGTCGACGGCATCCGCCGCGGCACCGACGTCATGATGGCCGGCAAGGTCGCCATGGTCGCGGGCTTCGGCGATGTCGGCAAGGGCTCGGCCTCCAGCCTGCGCCATGCCGGCTGCCGCGTCCTCGTCTCCGAGGTCGATCCGATCTGCGCGCTCCAGGCCGCGATGGAAGGCTACGAGGTCGTGACGATGGAGGACGCCGCTCCGCGCGCCGACATCTTCGTCACCGCCACGGGCAACAAGGACATCATCACCATCGAGCACATGCGGGCGATGAAGGACCGCGCCATCGTGTGCAACATCGGCCACTTCGACAACGAGATCCAGGTCGCCGGCCTGAAGAACCTCACCTGGTCGAACATCAAGCCGCAGGTGGACGAGATCACCTTCCCCGACGGCCACCGCATCATCCTCCTGTCGGAGGGTCGCCTGGTGAACCTCGGCAACGCCACCGGCCACCCCTCCTTCGTGATGTCGGCCTCGTTCACCAACCAGACGCTGGCCCAGATCGAGCTCTGGACCAACCCGGGCAAGTACGAGAAGCAGGTCTACACCCTGCCCAAGGCCCTCGACGAGAAGGTGGCGCTCCTCCACCTCGAGAAGATCGGCGTGAAGCTCTCCAAGCTCCGCCCCGACCAGGCCGCCTATATCGGCGTCTCCGAGAACGGCCCGTTCAAGCCCGACCACTACCGCTACTGACGCGATCTCCGGCCGATCGCCCCGGATCGAACGGACGCCCGCTCCCGTCTCCGTACCGATCGCGCGGGCAGCGCGGGTCCCCTCTCCTGAAGGAAAGGGAGCCGGTCGTGCTCGACAAGACCCATCGAGGCTCGCGAAAGCGGCCTTGGACGAAAGCGGCCTTGGACGAGAGCGGCCTTGGACAAGTGCGGCCTTGGAGAAATGAGAAATCCGGTCGCCGACCGGGTCTGACGCACCGGCCGGGGGACGACGGCGCCTCCTGACGCGAAAAGGCCCGGCCCGAGATTGGGCCGGGCCTTTTCGTTTGGCCTGTCGCGAACCGGGATCGCGCGATCCCGGTGCTGGAGACCTCAGGCCGCGCGGACGGTGCCGAGGAAGCCGCTCATCTCGGCGCCCAGCCGCTCCGACTGCGCCGACAATTCCGTGGCCAGGGACAGGACCTGCGTCGCGGCGGCCCCGGTCTCACCCGTGAAGCCGGCGACGCCCGCGATGTTGGTGGTCACCCGCTCGGTGCCGGCCACGGCCTCGGCCACGTTGCGGGTGATCTCCTGGGTGGCCACGCCCTGCTCCTCGACGGCGATCGCGATGGAGACGGCCCGGTTGTTCAGCTCCGCGATCCGGTTGGTGATCGTGCCGATGGCCGTCACGGCATGGCCCGTCGAGCCCTGGATCTGGTTGATCTGCGCCGCGATCTCGTCCGTAGCTCGGGCCGTCTGGTTCGCCAGCTCCTTCACCTCGGCGGCGACGACGGCGAAGCCCCGTCCGGCCTCACCGGCCCGCGCGGCTTCGATGGTCGCGTTGAGGGCGAGCAGGTTGGTCTGCCCCGCGATGGCCGAGATGATTCCGATCACGTCGCTGATTCGGGCCGCGGCCTCGCTCAGGTTCTGGACCATGGCGGCGGCCTGGGTTGCCTCGGACACCGCCGTCTGCGCCAGGCTGGACGAGCTCGACACCTGCCGGGCGATTTCCTGCACGGACATGCCGAGCTTCGCGGTCGCCGAGGCCACCCTGGAGACGTTGCCGGAGGCTTCATCGGCGGCGGCCGCCACGCTGTTCGACTGGCGGGCCGTTTCGTCGGCGACGGAGGTCAGGCCCTGGGCGGCGTGGCGCAGGTGGGAGGCCGCCGTCGAGACGGTGCCGAGAGCGTTGCCGACGGCCCGTTCGAAGTCGTCCGCCATTCCCCGCATGCCGATCCTGCGCTGGGCCTCCGCGTCGAGGCGGGCGGTGGCCGAGGATGCCTCGATCTCCCGCGACCGGATCAGGCTGTCCCGGAACAGGCCCAGGGCGCCGACGATGTCGCCGATCTCGTCCCGGGCGCAGGCGAGCGCGATGGGGCCGTCGAGATTGCCCTGCGCCATGTCCCGCATCCGGGCGACCACGGGGCGCAGCTGCCGGATCGAGACGATGTTCCAGGCCGCCAGGCCCAGGCCGATGAGGAGGGCGACGCCGCAGAGTCCGAGCATGACCGTCTGGAAGCCGGCCGTCACCTCTCGGGTCTCGGCCGTCAGGGTCCGGTTCTTGGCTTCCTCAAGGTCGATGAACTGGTTGATTCGGGCCAGCCATTCCACGAAGGCGGGGCGCCCTTCCGCGAGAAGCTGCGCCTTGGCGCCGGCGAGGTCGCCGCCTTGCGTCTTCTCGATGACGGCGGCCACCACCGGCATCGTGCGCGCCTCGACGCCCTTGATGCCTTCGAGAATACGGATTTCCTCCGGGGAGGCGTCGCCCTTCGCCAGCATCGCGTCGAGCTTGACCGCAGAGGTCGCATACTGATCGGCCAGGTGCGTGATGGTGCTGAGATTGTCCCGCAGGTTCTCGGGTCCTGACATGAGAACCACGTCGCGCAGGCTGATGGCCCGGTCATGGACGCTGCCGCGGAAATTGATGGCATAGCGCTGTTTGACGCTGTTGACGTCGTTCGCCGTCGTCAGGCTCGCTTCGATCGAGCGGACTTGTGTCATGGCGAAGCCCGCCAGGGCGATCATCAGGGCGATGATGATTGAAAAACCGGCGATCACGCGGCCACTTAGGCCAAGGAAAACACTCATCGTCGAAAGCTCCTGGCACTAATGCCGGACGCTGGAAATAAACAAAAGTTCTTAAAATTGCGCTGTACTGATAAACCCCGGCGTTGTCCGCTCGATCCCGAATCCGCCCGGCGGAACCGGGAACTGTGGCTTTTTGGGATCATTCGGGAGCGGACGAGCCGAAAGTGCCAAAGTTAAGCTTAACCCTCTTCCGGGACGATTCCGCCTCGCGCTAGTGTGGGCTGATTCCTCAGATGGAGTGGCTCGCAGCCGGCCTCCGGGCGGGTGCGGGATGGACGCCCTTCGGCGTCTCATCGAAGATTCGTGGAGGCGGGACGGATCATGAGGGTCGAACCAACGGCGCGCGCCCTGCTGTGCGCCGGCTCTCTCGTCGTCGCCGTCCGACCGGCCTGGGCGGCCGGGACGGGGATGGATGCCAGCGCCGCCGTCTCGGGATTCGGGCAACACACCCACAACGCCGCCGGTCTCGCGATCCTGATCGGCCTGACGGTGTTCTCCACCATCGTCGCCCTGCTGCACATGCGCGAGCGCAGCCGCTGGGCGCGGCGCGAGCGCGACCTCGTCACGGAGTTGTCGGCCCTGCGCGAGTGCCACGACCGCGCCGAGATGCTCCTGAACGCCGAGCGCCAGGTCCTCATCACCTGGTCGGGCCGCGGGGCGCCGGCCATCGAGGGCGATGTCGGCCTCATCGATGGCCGGCGCGCGCCCGGCGACGCCGACCTCGGCCTGCCCGCCTTCGAGACCTGGCTGCACGCGGTGGATGCCGATGCCCTGAACACGGCGGTCGAGGCGCTGCGCGCCCGCGGCGCCGGCTTCCGCCTGAGCCTGCGCACCCAGTCGGGCCGCTTCATCGACGCGCACGGGCAGGCCCTGTCCGGCCGCGCGATCCTGCGGCTGCGGGAGACCACGGACGAGAAGCGCGAGCTGATCGACCTGCGCCTCACCCTGCACGAGGCCAAGCGCGGCCTCTCGGCGCTCGGCAGCCTCCTCGACGCGATCCCGCAGCCGGTCTGGCGCCGCAACCGCGACGGCGTCCTCGCCTGGGTCAACCTCGCCTACGTGGCGGCGGTGGAGGCGGGCACCCGCGAGCGCGCCCTGGAGGGCGGCGTCGAGCTCCTCGACCGGCAGGCCCGGGAGCTCATCGCCCGGGACGAGGCCGCGCGCCCGATGGCCGGGGGGCGTGCGGCCCACCGCCTGTCCGCGGTCGTGGCGGGCGGACGCCGGACCCTGGACGTCACCGAGAGCGCCATCGAGACCGGCCGCGTCGGCATCGCCGTCGATGTCTCGGAACTGGAGAGCGTCCGGGCGGACCTCCAGCGCCAGATGGACGCCAACGTCCGCACCCTGGACCAGCTGCCCACCGCCGTGGCGATGTTCGACGCCCGCCAGCGCCTGATCTTCCACAACGCCGCCTACCGGCAGCTCTGGGACCTCGACCCGGCCTTCCTCGACGGCCGCCCCCTGGACGGCGAGATCCTCGACCGGCTGCGGGCGGCCCGCAAGCTGCCCGAGCAGGCCGATTTCAAGTCGTGGAAGGCCGACGTGCTCGCCGCCTACCGCGCCGTGGAGGCCAACGAGGCCTGGTGGTACCTGCCCGACGGGCGCTCGCTGCGGGTCGTCGCCGACCCCAACCCGCAGGGCGGCCTGACCTACCTGTTCGACGACGTCTCGGAGAACATGAAGCTCGAATCCCGCTACAACGCCCTGATGCGGGTGCAGGCCGAGACCCTCGACACCCTCAAGGAGCCCGTGGCGGTGTTCGGCGCCGACGGCCGCCTGACCTTCGCCAACCGCGCCTTCGCCACCCTGTGGCGCCTCGACCCCGAGACCCTGGGCGAGCGCCCCCGCGTCGATGCCGTCATCGCCGCCTGCCAGACCCTCTCGCCCGACGAGGACCCGTGGATCGACATCCGCGGGGCCATCACCGGCCTGGAGAGCCGGGCCGGCCTGACCTGCCGCCTGGAGATCGTCGACGGCACCGTGCTCGACTGCGCCGCCCAGCCGCTGCCCGAGGGCGCGACGCTGCTCACCCTCATCGACGTCACCGCCAGCGTGAACGTGGAACGCGCGCTCACGGACAAGAACGACGCCCTGGAGCGCACCTCGCAGCTGCGCGACACCTTCGTGAACCACGTCTCCTACGAGTTGCGCTCGCCGCTCACCAACATCATCGGCTTCACCCAGCTCCTCGGCGACGAGACGGTCGGCGCCCTGAACGAGCGCCAGCGCGAGTATTCCGGGCACATCATGCGCTCGTCGGGCGCGCTGCTCGTGATGATCAACGACATCCTCGACCTCGCCTCCATCGACGCGGGCTCCCTCGAACTCACCCGCGAGGTGGTCGACGTCCGGGCCACGGTCGACGCCGCCGTGCGCGGCCTGGAGGACCGGCTCGCCGATTCCGCCATCACCCTCGCCCTCGACGTGCCCGACGACGTCGGCACCTTCGTCGCCGACGGCAAGCGCGTGCGCCAGATCCTGTTCAACCTCCTGTCGAACGCCGTCGGCTTCTCGGCGCCGGGCCAGCAGGTCCGCGTGGAGGTTCGCCGCGACGCCGCCGAGCTCACCCTGGCGGTGGCCGACCAGGGCCAGGGCATGCCGCCCGACGTCGCCGCCCGGGTCTTCGACCGGTTCGAGAGCCACACGCTCGGCACCCGCCACCGCGGCGTCGGCCTCGGCCTGTCGATCGTGCGCTCCTTCGTGGAGCTGCATGGCGGGCGGGTCAGCCTGGAATCGGCCCCCGGGTCCGGCACCCGCGTCACCTGCACCTTCCCGATCACCGAACCGAGCGCGCGCCGGGACGCCGCCGAGTAGGGGGCGTCCCGGCGTAATCCCCATGGAGCCTTCGCCCCGCCCGCGATTTGGTTAAGGATGCTCCGGTATGACAGCGGGGCTCCGCGCGATCCGGATCCGGCCGCGGCGGCGCACGGCCATGGAGGAGTTGGGCGTTGAACGAGGATGGTGCCGACACGCCCCAGCGTGAGGTGAAATCGGCCTGGGAGATCATGCTTCCGGAGGAGGGCGCCACCGAGGATCTCGGCCGCTTCCTCGCGGGCCTCCTCGTGCCGGGAGACATCGTCGCCCTGTCCGGCGGCCTCGGCGGCGGGAAGACCACCCTGGCGCGCGCGCTGATCCGCGAGCTCGTGGGCGATCCGGACCTCGACGTGCCGAGCCCGACCTTCACGCTGATCCAGCCCTACGAGGCGGCCGACGGGCGCCCCATCGTCCATGCCGATCTCTATCGCCTGCGCAGCCCCGACGAGCTCGTCGAGCTCGGCTTCGACGAGATGGCCGAGACCGCCGTCACCCTGGTGGAATGGCCCGAGCGCCTCGGACCCCGCGATGCGCCGATGCTGACCGTCGACCTCTCCCTGCGGGCCGAATTCGGGGACGGCGCGCGCTTCGCCCGCATCGACGGCAGCGGCGGCATGGCCGCCCGCCTGAAGCGGGCCCGCGCGCTCCGCATCCTCCTCGTGCGCAGCGGCTGGGACGAGGCCGCGCGCACCAACATGCAGGGCGACGCCTCCTCGCGCGCCTACGAGCGGCTGGTGAAGCCGGACGGCAAGAGCGCCGTGCTGATGATCTCGCCACCCCGCGCCGACGGACCGCCGGTGCGCAACGGCCGCCCCTACAGCGCCATCGTCAAGCTCGCCGAGAGCGTGCACGCCTTCGTCGGCATGGATCGCGGCCTGCGGGCGCTGGGCTTCTCGGCGCCGCGGATCTACGGCGAGGACCTCGCCGAGGGCCTGCTGATCCTGGAGGACCTCGGCTCCGAGCCGGTGGTCGACGCCAACGGTCCGCGCCCGGAGCGCTACGCCGAGGCGGTGCGCCTTCTCGCCAAGCTCCACGCCACCGAGCTGCCGGGCGTCCTGCCGGTCGCCGACGGCATCGACCACGTGCTGCCGCCCTACGACCTCGAAGCCCTGGTGTTCGAGACCGAGCTGCTGCCGGACTGGTACTGCCCGGCGATCCGGGGGGCCGAGCTGCCCCACGCGGCCCGTTCGGAATTCGTGGCCCTGTGGGCGGAGGTGCTCGACGGCATCAAGCCCGACCGCCCGACCTGGACCCTTCGGGACTACCACTCGCCGAACCTGATCTGGCTGCCCGAGCGCGAGGGGCTGGAGCGCATCGGCGTCATCGACTTCCAGGACGCGGTCCTCGGCCATCCGGCCTACGACGTCGCTTCGCTCCTCCAGGATGCGCGGGTGGACGCCAGCGCCGAGTTCGAGCTGCGCCTCCTCGGCCTCTACGTGCGCGAGCGCCGCGCCCGCGAGCCCGATTTCGACATGCAGGCCTTCGCCCGCGCCTACGCGGTGCTCGCGGCCCAGCGCGCCACCAAGATCCTCGGCATCTTCGCCCGCCTCGACCGGCGCGACGGCAAGCCGGCCTACCTCGCGCATCTGCCGCGCATCGAGGGCTACCTCGCGCGCAACCTCAACCACCCCGCCCTGACCCACCTGCGCCTCTGGCACGAGGCGCACCTGCCGCACCTCGTGCCCAAGGCCGCGGGCGCGTCCGAGCCGGGCGAGGGCGCTCAGGGCCCCGCGATGCCCGCGTGAGGCTGCCGGACGGCAGCCCGCGCCCGCCCGAGACCTTCTGCACGAGACGAAGCCGCCATGTCCGACACAGCCCCCATCACCCGCGCCTTCGTCCTCGCGGCGGGTCTCGGCAAGCGCATGCGCCCGATCACCGCGACGGTGCCCAAGCCCCTGGTGGAGGTGGCCGGACGGGCGCTCCTCGACCACGCCCTCGACCGGGCGGCCGAGGGGGGTATCACCGAGGCGGTGGTCAACGTCCACTACCTCGCGGACCTGATCGAAGGCCATGTCGGCAAGCGCCGGACGGCCCCGAAGATCGTGCTCTCGGACGAGCGCGACGTCCTGCTCGAGACCGGCGGCGGCGTGAAGAAGGCCCTGCCGCTCCTCGGTGACGACCCGTTCGTGGTCTTCAACGCCGACTCGTTCTGGCTGGAGGGGCCGGACTCGAATCTCGGCCGCCTGATCGCCGCCTGGAACCCGGAGGCGATGGACATCCTCCTCCTCGTCGCCCCGACCGCGACCAGCCTCGGCTACGAGGGCAACGGCGACTTCGTGATGGATTCCTCGGGCGCCCTGGAGCGCCGCGGCGAGCGCGAGGTGGCACCCTTCATCTATGCCGGCGTCGCCATCCTGAAGCCCGGCCTCTTCGCCGGGACCCCCGAAGGCGCCTTCTCCCTCAACCTCGTGTTCGACCGCGCCATCGCGGCCGGCCGCCTGCACGGCCTGCGCCTCGACGGGCAATGGCTCCATGTCGGCACGCCGGAAGCGATCACGGCGGCCGAGGCGCGGGTGAAGTCCACGGCTCCGACGATCTGAGCGCAGGCTCCCGATCCGTCAGGGCGTCGCATTCCAGGGCACGGGATTTGGTGGCATGGAGGGTGAGATGCCGACCTCAGACGTCTCGTCCCCCCACGTTTTCTCGATCCCGCCGGGTGCGTCCTTCCTGCCGACCCTCGCCGATGCCCTGATCTCGGGGCGCCTCGTCGGCGCGATCGGCGACGACCCCTTCGCGCTCGCCTCCGTCACCCTCTACCTGCCGACGCAGCGGGCGGTGCGGGCGCTGGCCGCGATCCTCGCCGCGCGCCTCGGCCAGGCGGCCCTGCTGCCCCGGATGGTGCCCCTCGGCGAGGCCGACGAGGCGGAACTGGACCTCGCCGCCAATCCGCTCCTCGAGAACGGCCCCGACCTCCTCGCCCCGGCGATGCCGCCCCTGGAGCGCCGGCTCATCCTCGCGCGCCTCGTCCAGGGCTGGGCCGAGGCGGTGGACCGCACGCTGCTGCCCATCGACGACGACGTGCCCTTTCTGGTCCCGTCATCCCCCGCCGACGCCATCGGGCTCGCCGCCGACCTCGAACGGCTGATGGACGCGCTCACCGTCGAGGGCCTGCCCTGGGCGGAGATCGGCGGCGCCGTCGAGGCCGAGTACTCGCGCTACTTCGGCCTGACCTTGGACTTCGTGAAGATCGCCGCCGAGGCCTGGCCCGGGATCCTCGCCGAGCGCGGGATGAGCGACCCGGTCTCGCGCTCGCGCCGCCTCGTCCTGGCCGAGGCGGACCGGCTCGTCCGCGACCGCCCCACCGATCCGGTGATCGTGGCCGGCTCCACCGGATCGGTGCCGGCCACCGCCCGGCTGATCGCCGCGGTGGCGGCGCTGCCGCGCGGCGCCGTGGTGCTGCCGGGCCTCGACGACGCCCTCGACGCCGCCGGCTGGGACGCCATCGAGACCGGCGAGGGCGTCTCGCGCGAGATCGCCCACGGTCACCCGCAGGCGATCCTGCACCGCCTTCTCGGTCCGGCTTGCCTCGACCGCGACCGGGCGCTGGTGGCGACCCTCGGAGACCCCTCCGCCCAGGCCCGCGCCCGCTTCGGCCTGCTGTCGCAGGCCCTGCGGCCGGCCGAGACCACGGAGGCCTGGGCCGCCCTCGACCCGGCCGAGCGCGCCCGGCTGGCCGAGGCGGGGATGCAGGGCCTCGCCGTGGTCGAGGCCAGCGACGAGCGGGAGGAGGCGCTGATCATCGCCATCGCCCTGCGCGAGACCCTGGAGATTCCCGGCGCCACGGCCGCCCTGGTGACGCCGGACCGCTCCCTGGCGCTCCGGGTCGCGGCCGAACTCGCCCGCTGGGGCATCGTCGCGGAGGATTCGGGTGGCGAGGCCCTGTCGCGCAGCCGGGCCGGGCGCCTGGCGCGGCTCGCCGCCGAGGTCGCGGCCGATCTCCAGCCGGCCCGGCTGATCACCCTCCTGTCCCATCCCTATGTCCGCCTCGGCATGCCGCGCAGCGACGTGGTCCGGGCCGCCGCCGCCCTGGAGATCGGCGCCCTGCGCGGGCCGGCCCCGGCGCCGGGCTTCGCCGGGCTGCGGCAGGCGCTCGCCGACCAGCGCGCCGCCACCGGGCGGCGGCCCCGGGCCAAGCGCCGCCTGACCGACCGCGACTGGGACCTCGCCGCCGGCCTCCTCGACCGGCTGGACCTGGCCTTCGGCGGCTTCCTCGACGCGGATCACCGCGGCGTCGGCAACCTCGTGGCCTACGCCGCCTCGCATCGCGCCGCCTTCGACATCCTGATCGACGCGGCCGAGGGCGAGGCCGTCGACGACGCCTCCCTGGGCGTGCTCGACACCCTGTTCGACGACCTCGAAATGGCCGAGCCCGGCCTGCTGCCCGGTCGCTTCGGCGACTACCCCGCCTTCTTCACCGCCCTCGCCCGCGAGCGGATGGTGGCCTGCAGCGACGGGCGCCCGCATCCGCGCCTGCGCATCCTCGGCCTGCTGGAGGCGCGGCTGATGAGCGTCGACCGGGTGGTGCTCGGCGGCCTCGACGAGGGCGTCTGGCCCATGAAGACCACCACCGACGCCTTCCTGAACCGGCCCATGCGCGAGCGCATCGGCCTCAACCCGCCCGAGCGCCGCATCGGCCAGAGCGCCCACGACTTCGTGCAGGCGCTCGGCCACCACGACGCGCTGATCACCCGGGCGGCCAAGCGCGAAGGCGCGCCGACCGTGCCCTCGCGCTTCCTGCAGCGCCTGCGCGCCTTCACGGGCGACGCCTGCTGGAACCGGGCCCTCGACGCCGGGCGCCGCTTCTCGGCCTATGCCGCCGCCCTCGACCAGGGCACCGGCCCGGCGCAGGCCCGCCTGAAGCAGCCGCGGCCGAAGCCCGACCCGGCCCTGTTCCCGCGCTCCCTGAGCGTCACCGAGGTCGAGACCCTGGTGCGGGACCCCTACGTGATCTTCGCCCGGCACGTCCTCGGCCTCGACCCGCTCGACCCGGTGGCGGCCGAGCCGGGCGCGGCCGACCGCGGCACGCTGATCCACGAGATCCTGGGGCAGTTCGCTCAGGATCATCCCGAGGCGCTGCCCGAGACGGCGGTGGAGCGTCTGTTCAGCCTCGCCCTCAACGCCTTCCGGCCGATCTCCGACACCTACCCCGAACTCTACGCCGAGTGGTGGCCGCGCTACGAGCGGCTGGCCGCGCACTTCCTGGCCTGGGAGGTCGAGCGCCGGGCGCAGCTGGCGCGGGTCCACCCGGAGATCTCCGGCAAGTGGGTGATCCCGATGGGCGCCGAGACCTTCACCCTGCGGGCACGGGCCGACCGGATCGAGCGCCGCCGCGACGGCGGGGCCTGCATCGTCGACTTCAAGACCGGGCTGCCGCCGAGCAACAAGGAGGTCTTCGCCGGCTTCTCGCCCCAGCTCACCCTGGAGGCGGCGATGCTCATGGCCGGCGCCTTCGACGGCTTTCCGGCCTCCACGCTGACGCCGGACCTCCTCTACGTCCACGCCTCGGGCGGCCGCAAACCCTTCGAGCCCCTGGCGGTGAAGCCGCCGCGCGGGGACGAGCGCGAGGTCGCCGCCATCGTGGCCGAGCACGTCGCGCGCTTCCGCGGCCTCGTCGCCCGCTTCCTCACCGGCGAGGCCGCCTACACCTCGCGGCCCTATCCGAAATACGCCAAGTCCTACGGCGACTACGACCACCTCGCCCGGGTGCTCGAATGGTCGCTCGGCGGCGAGGGGGACGTCTGAGACAATCCGCGGCGCGAGCCGGGTTTCGATCTTGCCCGACATCGCCCGCGATATCATTGTGTGAACATGATCGTCGTCGATGCCAACGTCGTGCTTGGCGCGCTTCGATCACGCAACGGAGCATCCCACGTCGTGCTGCGTGGTCTGCTCGCCCGCCGGTTTTCGTTCGGGCTCTCACCCGCGATGGTTCTCGAGTACGAGGAAGTCCTCAAACGGCCGGGACTGCTGGGTCCTGCGCCCGGGATCGACGAGGCCGGGATCGACGCGATCCTCGATGCCCTGTGCGCGACCGCTGTCCTGACCCTGCCCTGGTTCCGGGCCGTACCTGGATGATCCGAAGGATGATCTCTATGTCGAGTGCGCCCTGGCCGCCGGAGCCGAGCCGATCCTGACCCACGACCGCCACTTCCGGAACCCGGTCCTGTCGGCGTTCGGCCTTCAGGCGATGGCACCGCAAGCCTACCTGACCCGCTGACAGATACGAGGATGGGCCATGCCGAACTTCGCACTCCGCCTGCCCGACCACGTCATGTCCCAGGCCAAGACGGCGGCTGACGAGGACAACGTCTCCATCAACCAGTTGCTCGTCGCCTTCATCGCGGAAGGCCTCGGGCACCGCCGAGGCCTGAAGGCGCTCCAGGCGCGTGCCGGGCGCGCGGACGTGGACGCGGCCCTGGCCCTGCTCGACGGCGCCCCCGACGTCCCGCCCGAGCCGAGGGACCGGATGAGGCTGGATCGATGAGCGGGATGACCGTCCGCGAAGCCTTCGTCGTCGACGACCTCACCAAGGCGGCCCAGCGCCGGGCCGCCGACCCGCGGGCCTCGGCCTGGGTCTCGGCCAATGCCGGCGCGGGCAAGACCAAGGTGCTCACCGACCGGGTGGTGCGCCTGCTCCTCGACGGGGCGCCCCCGGCCCGCATCCTCTGTCTCACCTTCACGAAGGCGGCGGCGGCGAACATGTCGATCCGGGTCTTCCGCGTGCTCGGGCGCTGGGTGACGCTGGACGACGCCACGCTCACGGCCGAACTCACCGAACTCACGGGCGAACGCCCGCCGCGAAAGACCCTGCAGGTGGCCCGGCGCCTGTTCGCCCGCGCGGTGGAGACGCCGGGCGGCCTGAAGATCGAGACCCTGCACGCCCTCTGCGAACGCCTGCTGCACATGTTCCCCTTCGAGGCGAACGTGCCGGCCCGCTTCGTGGTGCTGGACGAGACGCAGGCGGCGGAGGCCTTCCGGATCGAGACCGGGAACGTGCTGGCCGACGCCATCGGCGGCCGGCATCCGCATCTCGGCGAAGCGCTGGCCGTCGTCGGGCCGGAGGCGACGGGGGATGCCCTGCGCAAGGCGATCCGCAGCGCCATGCGGGCGCGGGACGTGCTCGACAGCCGCTCCGGCCTCGACGGACCCTTCGCCGCGCTGGCCGACGCCCTCGGCGTCCGGCCCGGGGACAGCGCCGCGGCGATCGAGGCGCGCATGCTGGACGGCGTGCTGGGCGATCTCACCGACCTCGCCGGGCGGCTGCGCACCGGCAAGGCCACCGACGACGGCATCGCCGACAGGCTCCTGGCGGTGGAGGCGGCGGCCTCGCCCGGCGAGGCCCTGGAGAGCTATCTCGGGATCTTCTTCACCAAGGAGGGGGCGCCGAAAGCCGACAAGAGCCTCGGCACGAAGGCGGTGCCGGAGGAGGCCAAGCAGGCCCTGCGCGACGAGCGCGACCGGCTCGAGCCGCTGCAGGACGCCCTGCGCGGCGTGCGCGCCCTGGAACGCACCCACGCGCTCTTCACCCTCGCGGGCGAGATCCACCGCCGGGTGGAGGCCCAGAAGGCCCGCCTCGGCGCCCTCGACTTCGACGACCTGATCCACAAGACCCTCGACCTCCTCGGCCGGGTCGATTCCACCTGGGTCCTGTACAAGCTCGACCGCGGCGTCGACCACGTGCTCATCGACGAGGCGCAGGACACCAACCCGCACCAGTGGGAGATCCTGCGCCGCATCACCGCCGAATTCGCCTCCGGCGAGGGCGCCCGCGAGATCGCCCGCACGCGCTTCGCCGTGGGGGATCCCAAGCAGTCGATCTACAGCTTCCAGGGCGCAGAGCCCCGCGAGTTCGAGACCACCCGGCGCGCCTGGCAGCGGGCGGCCGAGGGGGCCGACCTCGCCTTCGAGGACGTACACCTGAACCTGTCGTTCCGCTCCGCCGGCGGCGTGCTGCGCGCGGTGGACGCCACCTTCGCGGTTCCCGAGCACTACGAGGGCCTGTCCTTCGAGGACGCGGCCGTCGGCACCACCCACAGCACGGCGCGGACAGCGGCGCCCGGCACCGTGGAGCTCTGGCCCATCGAGGAGCCGGCCGACGAGCCCGAGCCCGACGCCTGGGCCGCCCCGGTCGACGCGCCCGAGACCAACGCGCCGGCCATCGTCACCGCCCGTCGGGTCGCCCGCGCGGCGCTCGCCTGGATCACCCGCGGCGACGAGACCGGCCGGGTCTGGCGCCCGGGCGACATCCTCATCCTGGTGCGCAAGCGGTCGGCGGCCTTCGAGGAGGTCATCCGTGCCATGAAGGCCCTCGGCGTGCCCGTCGCCGGCCAGGACCGCCTCGACATCGCCGCCCACATCGCCGTCAACGACCTCGTGGCGGTGGGCCGGGCCGGGCTCCTGCCGGCCGACGACCTGACCCTCGCCGGCGCCCTGAAGACGCCCCTCGTCGGGCTCGACGACGACGACCTCGTGCGCATCGCGGCCCGTCGAGACCTGCACGAGACCCTGGAGGACGCGCTCGCCCGGCACGCCGCCGCCGGCGACCCGGCCGCGATCCGGGGGCACGCGGCCCTGCGGTCCTGGATCGACCTGGCGGCCTGCGAGGGGCCGTTCGGGTTCTACGCCGCGCTGCTCGGCGCGCGGGGCGGCCGGCGCGCCCTGGTCTCCCGCCTCGGCGGCGAGGCCGGCGATGCCATCGACGTCTTCCTGATGACGGCGGCCCAGGCCGAGCAGGCGCCCGACGCCCCCTCCCTCGGCGGCTTCCTCGCCCGCTACGACACGGTGCCGGGGCGCGGGGAGGGCGGCCACACGGTCAAGCGCGACCTCGATTCCGGTCGCGACGAGGTCCGGGTGATGACCGTCCACGGCGCCAAGGGGCTCGAGGCGCCGGTGGTGGTCGTCATCGACGGCTGCGAGGCCCTGGGGCGCAACGACCCGCCGCTGCTGCCGCTCCTGCCGGGGGTGCCGCGGTTCGGCCAGGGCGCCGCGCCGCTGCCCCCGATCTGGGCCGGGGCCAGGGCGGGCGACTGCGAGGCCGTCACCCAGGCCCGCGCCACCCTGCAATCCCGAGCCCGCGAGGAGCACAACCGCCTCCTCTACGTGGCGATGACCCGCGCCGCCGACCGCCTCGTGGTCGCCCCCTATCGCGGGCACGAGGCCCCGAGCGAGGCGGCCTGGTGCGAGATGATCCGCACCGGGCTGGAGCGCTCCTTCGGCCCCGGGGAGGGGCTGGAGACGCCCCACGGCCCCGCCACCCTGTGGCGCGACGGCGGCGCGGCGGAAGCGCCGGCCCCGGCCCCCTCCGCCGTTCCCGGGCCGCCGGAACTGCCGGCCTGGCTGGAGGCCCCCGTCCCGGCCGAGATCGAGGCCGCCCCGCCGGTGACGCCCTCCGGCGCCCTCGGGGCCGCCGACATCCGCCGCGAGCCGGGCCAGCGGCAGGCCGACGGCGAGGCGCGCCGGCGCGGGACCCTGATCCATTCCCTGGTGGAGCATCTGCCGCGGATCGAGCCGGCCCAGCGGGCGGCCGCCGCGAGCGCCTTCGTGCGCGCCCGCGCGCCCGGATTCGATCGGGCCAAGCAGGACGGCATCGTCGCCGCGACCCTGCACCTCTTCGACGAGCCGGACCTGGCGCCCCTCTTCGCGCGGGAGGCCCGGGCCGAGGTGACGCTGTCGGGGCGGGTCGTGGTCGGCGGGGTCTCGCGCCCGGTCTTCGGCCGCGTCGACCGCCTGGCGATCACCGGGGACACGGTCTGGGTCGCCGACTTCAAGACCGGCCGGCCTCCGCGGGAGGACGCGCCGCTGCCGCGCGCGGAGGCCGGACAGATCGCCCTCTACGCCGCGCTCCTGGCGGAGATCTACCCGCGCCACCGGGTGGTGCCGATGCTGGTCTGGACCTCGGGACCGGTCATCCGCCGGCTCGATGCCGATGCGGTCGCCGCCGCCCTCGACGCGCTGGCGCGGAGGGCGGCGTGAGCGCGCCCTAGCGCCGTCCGCCGGCGGCCCGCTTCGGCGGCGCCGGCGTGCCGGCATCCTCCTCGAAGAGTTCGGCGAGCTTCTCGGTCATCGCGCCGCCGAGTTCCTCCGCGTCGATGATCGTCACGGCGCGGCGATAGTAGCGCGTCACGTCGTGGCCGATGCCGATCGCCAGCAGTTCCACCGGCGAGCGGGTCTCGATGTCCTCGATCATCCAGCGCAGGTGGCGCTCGAGGTAGTTGCCGGGGTTGACCGAGAGCGTGGAATCGTCGACCGGCGCGCCGTCCGAGATCACCATCAGGATCTTGCGCTGCTCGGGCCGGGCCAGCAGGCGCTTGTGCGCCCAGTCCAGCGCCTCGCCGTCGATGTTCTCCTTGAGCAGGCCCTCGCGCATCATCAGCCCG
This sequence comes from Methylobacterium sp. M6A4_1b, assembly GCF_053345175.1. Taxonomy (NCBI): domain Bacteria; kingdom Pseudomonadati; phylum Pseudomonadota; class Alphaproteobacteria; order Hyphomicrobiales; family Methylobacteriaceae; genus Methylobacterium; species Methylobacterium sp. M6A4_1b. Next base: position 142,055 of record NZ_JBKEZQ010000007.1, on the reverse strand, counting down.
AGATTCTTGCGCGCCCGGCGCCAGGGCGCGTCGGCGCTCTTGTAGACGATGTGGCGCAGGTCGTTGAGCCGGCCCGGCATGTTCGGCTTGCCGCCGGCGAGCCACGCCTCGCGCGACTGGCCGCCCTTCCAGGCCCGCGTGGTGAAGCCGAGGATCTCGACCTTGACGCCGCAGCGCTCCAGGGTGCGCGCCAGGATGTCGGCGCAGGTCGCCGCCACGGTGATCGGGCGCCCGCGCATCGAGCCGGAATTGTCCAGCAGCAGGGTCACGACGGTATCGCGAAAATTCGTGTCCTTCTCGCGCTTGAAGGAGAGCGGTTGGAACGGATCGGTGACCACGCGCACGAGGCGGGCGGGGTCGAGCTGACCCTCTTCGAGGTCGAAGTCCCAGGCGCGGTTCTGCTGGGCGAGGAGCCGGCGCTGCAGCCGGTTGGCGAGGCGCCCGACCACGCCCTGGAGATGGGCGAGCTGCTTGTCGAGGTAGGTCCGCAGGCGCGCGAGTTCTTCCGCGTCGCAGAGATCCTCGGCGTGGATGATCTCGTCGAAGCGCGGGTTGAAGACCTTGTATTCCGGCCCCCGCGGCTCGTTCGTCCGCTGCGACGGCGGACGCCAGGCTTCCGAGGCCTCCTCGGATTCGGCGTTCTCCGCCTCGTCCGGCAACTCGCCCGAGGGCGCGTCGGCGGCCTCGGTGGCGCCTTCCTGCAACTCGTCCGTGGCCTCCTGCGAGGTCTCCATCTCGGAGCGGTCGCCCTGCGACTGCTCCTCGGCCTCGCCCTCGCTCGGGGTCTGCTCGTCGTCCTGCGACTCGTTCTCGTCGTCGTTCTCGTCGTCCTCGGGGTCGAACGGCGTCTCGTCCGCCATGTCGAGGGAGGACAGAAGCTCGCGCACCGACCGGGCGAAGGTACGCTGGTTCTCGAGGGAGCCGATCAGCCCGTCGAGGTTCGCGCCGGCCTTCTCCTCGATGTGGGAGCGCCAGAGGTCGACGATCTTGCGGGCCGCCTCGGGGGGCGCCGCGCCGGTCAGCCGCTCGCGCACCATCAGGGCGACGGCATCCTCCATCGGGGCGTCGGCCCGGTCGGTGATGTCCTCGTACTTGCCGCCGCGATGGTAGCGGTCCTCCAGCATGGCCGAGAGGTTCGAGGCGACGCCGGCCATGCGCCGCGAGCCGATGGCCTCGACGCGAGCCTGCTCGACCGCGTCGAACACCGCCCGGGCGCCGGCATTCTCGGGCGCGAGGCGGCGGTGCACGGCGACGTCGTGGCACCCGAGCCGCAAAGCCATCGAGTCGGCGTTGCCGCGCAGGATCGCCACGTCCTCGGGCGTCAGCTTGCGCGGCGGCTCGGGCAGGCGCGCCTTGTCGCCGGTCAGCGCCGGGCGGTCGCTGGCATAGACCACCTCGATCTCGGAACGCTTGGCGATGGCGCGCAGGCAGCCCGCCACCGAGCGCTTGAGCGGTTCGGCAACGGGCTCGCGCCGGTCGCCGGGCTTGCGGTTGGAGATCGACATGCGGGTCGACGGCTTCCTCGAAACGGGCGGGAGGGGGTCAGCTCAGGGCGACGTTCGACGCGCTCTCGGGCAGGTCCTTGCCGAAGGCGCGCTGGTAGAACTCCGCCACCAGGCTGCGCTCCAGCTCGTCGCACTTGTTGAGGAAGGTCACCCGGAAGGCGAAGCCGATGTCCTGGAAGATGTCGGCGTTCTCGGCCCAGGTGATCACCGTGCGCGGGCTCATGACGGTGGAGAGGTCGCCGTTCATGAACGCGTTGCGGGTCAGGTCCGCCACGCGCACCATGCGGTTGACGATGTCCCGGCCGCCGTCGCGCTGATAATGCGCCGCCTTCGACAGGACGATGTCCACCTCCCGGTCATGGGCCAGGTAGTTCAGGGTGGTGACGATCGACCAGCGGTCCATCTGGCCCTGGTTGATCTGCTGGGTCCCGTGATAGAGGCCCGAGGTGTCGCCGAGGCCCACCGTGTTGGCGGTGGCGAACAGGCGGAAGGCCGGGTGGGGGCGGATCACGCGCTTCTGGTCGAGGAGCGTCAGGCGCCCCGACAGTTCCAGCACGCGCTGGATCACGAACATCACGTCGGGCCGGCCCGCATCGTATTCGTCGAAGACCAGGGCGACGTTGTTCTGCAGCGCCCAGGGCAGGATGCCGTCCTGGAAGGCCGTGATCTGCTTGCCGTCCTGCAGCACGATCGCGTCCTTGCCGACGAGATCGATGCGCGAGACGTGGCTGTCGAGGTTGATCCGGATGCAGGGCCAGTTCAGGCGCGCGGCGACCTGTTCGATATGCGTCGACTTGCCGGTGCCGTGGTATCCGGTGACCATCACGCGGCGGTTGCGGGCGAAGCCCGCCAGGATCGCCAGGGTGGTCTCCCGATCGAAGATGTAGTCCGGATCGAGATCCGGCACGTGCTCCTCGCTCTGCGAGAAGGCCGGAACCCGGAGATCGAGGTCGATGCCGAAGGCCTCTCGGACGGAGACTTCCCGGTCGGGGAGCGAGGCGGGCGAGACGTCAGAAAGCATAAGGACCTCGTCGGGGCGCGGGCGCCGTGGGCGTGTCACGGAACGCGCGGGCTGTGTCGGACTTCGGGGTCTCGCGGTCCGGGGACGATGAACCGCGCGCGACCGCCATCTAAAGGTCGACGCCGGGCGGCGCCAAGGGGTGTCTGCGCTGCATATAGGGCCTCGCCCTGCGATTGCCGCCCACCCAGAGCAGGGGAGCCCCGGAAAACGTGCATCGATCGTGCCGGAACTCCGGACGCGGCGGCGCCCGGCCCCTCAGCAGAGGCCGGCGCCGCGCAGGGCATCGTGCGCCCGGATGATGTCGCGCAGGCGTTCCTCGAACGAGCGGTCGCCGCCGTTGGCGTCGGGATGGAAGCGCTTCACCAGGATCTTGTACTGCGCCTTGATGGCGGCCGCGTCCGCGTTCTCGTCGAGGCCGAGCACGTCGAGGGCCTTCAGGGTCGCGGCCGAGTGCCGGGGCCGGCGCGGCTCGGGGGCGGCCTTGCGCCGGGCGGGCTCGCCGACGCCCTCGGCGCGCAGGATGTCCAGCGGGTCGACATAGGCCCAGTCGCGCTTGGGCGCCGCCTTGCCGCGCTCGCCGGCCGTGGCCGGGTTCACGCCCATCGCCCAGGTCGGGCGATGCCCGATGATCGCATCCTTCTGGAAGGCCTGCACGGCGGCGTCGTTCATGCCGTCGAAGTAGTTGTACGTGGCGTTGTAGGCCCGCACGTGGTCCATGCAGAAGCGCCAGTACTGCCCCTCCGCCTTGCGGCCCTTGGGCGCGCGGTAGAGCCCGGGGTTCTTGCACCCGGGGGTCTCGCAGGTCTGGGCGGCCGCCGTCTTCGGCTCGTCGCAGGACGGCTTGATGCGGATACTGTCGAACAGGGGCGAGTTGAGATCCATGATAGGGCGATTATGAGGGGGCGGGTCGGAGACACAAGAGCGACGGGCCTGATGCCGCATGCGGTGTTGGGGGGTTGACGCAGGCCGGGCGCCGTAGCCCGACCCCAGGAAACATGAGGAGACGCCCGCGATGACCGAGACCGTGACCCTGAAGGAGTGGATCACCGACACGCTGCGGGCGCAACTGGCGCCGCAGGACCTGGCGGTGATCGACGAATCGCACCTGCATGCGGGCCATGCGGGGGCGCGGCCCGAAGGCGAGACCCATTTCCGCCTCGAGGTGGTCGCGGCCGTCTTCGAGGGCAAGAGCCGCGTGGAGCGCCATCGCATCGTCAACGCCGCCCTCGAGCCGGCGTTCAAGCGCGGGCTCCACGCCCTGGCTTTGCGCGCCCGCACGCCCGCCGAGGCGTCCTGACCGAATATTTCCGCGAGAGACCCCGCCGTGGCCCTTCAGTGCACGCCCCACATCGCCATCGACGAGGCGGAGCTGGAGGAGACCTTCGTGCGCGCCTCCGGCCCCGGCGGCCAGAACGTCAACAAGCTCTCGACGGCGGTGCAGCTGCGCTTCGACGCCCGGCGCTCGGCCTCCCTGCCGGATGCCGTGGCCGTCCGCCTGATGCGCCTGGCGGGCCGGCGCCTCACCGTCGACGGCGTCATCGTGATCAGCGCCCAGCGCTTCCGGACCCAGGACCGGAACCGGGCCGATGCCCGCGAGCGGCTGGCCGAGCTCGTGGCCGAGGCCGCCGTGCCCCCAACGCCCCGGCGCGCCACGCGCCCGACGCTCGCCTCGAAGAAGCGCCGCCTCGACGACAAGTCGAAGCGGAGCGCCACCAAGCGCCTGCGCGGCAGCAGCGGGGATTAGGGGCCGGGTCCGAGGCCCTGGCCTCAGATCTTGACCGCCGCCGTGCCGTCCGGCGGATGCGTCTCGACCTCGCCGCTGACGTAGCGGCTGCCCGGCTTCATGATCGTCAGAACCAGGGCGACGACCGCCAGCAGCGCCGAGACCGCGGCCGGGAACAGGAAGGCGTCCTCGCCGTAGCGCATCTGCAGGAAGCCGCCGACCACCGCCCCGGTGCTCAGCGCCGCCCAGAGGGGCGCCTGGATCCAGAACGAGGGCGCCACCGTGCCGAGCATCAGGTTGGCGAGGCCGGTCCCGAACCGCACCACGGCGCCGGTGACGTAGGTGAGCGCGAGGCTGCGCCCGCCCTCGTCCTGCAGCGTCGCGTTCTGCAGGCCGAGCGCGATGACGATCGGGTAGGCGTGGAGCGGGAAGGCGAAGCTGCCGTGCGGGACGATGAGCCCGATCGTCAGGAGCACCGATTGCAGCAGGAGCAGCACCGACAGGCGCCAGCGCCCGACCCAGGCCGCGATCAGCGTCCCCGCGAAGGCGCCGAAGCAGAACAGCACGATGACCGAGGCGACCCGCGAGGTGCTCTCCCAGTCGAACCGGCTGACCGAGACGCCGAAGCGCGTCGTGTTCCCGCTCATGAACGACATGAACAGCTGCGAGAATTCGAGGAACCCGATGGAATCGGCGCAGCCGGCCACGGCCGAGAGCGCCAGCGCGAACGGGATGCGCGTCGCGGCGCTCGCGGGAAACGACTTGTTCTGCGTCTCTGCCATAAGTCTGCTGTCCTCCGTTCCGTGCGGGGGTTCGAATGAAGGGTCGTCGGGCCGATGCGCCCGGTGCGGCGTCGGACCCCGACGTCAGGTCTGGGGCGGGGCGCACCGATGCGTCCGGAGCAACAGTCGCGCTCCGGGTTGGTTCAACCGCGTCGTGCGCTGGCGCTCAAGGGCCGCAACGCAAACGTGAAGGGTCCGGCCGCCGGGCCACGATCACCCGGCCCGGGACGTCGACCCCGTTTTCCCGCCGCGCGACGGCGGGCCGGCAGAGTTCGAGATCGAAGCCCGCTCCGGCCAGGATCTCCCGCACCAGCGCGTCGCCGTGGGCGAAGCGGGCATCCGCCCCCAGGACGAGCCCGTCGCCCGGATGGGATTGCACGGTGAAGGCGAAGCGTCCGCCGGCCCGCAGGACGCGGGCGCTGCCGGCGACCATGCCGGCGACATCGCCCACGTAGATCATGACGTCGGCGGCCGTGACGCAATCGGCCGAGGCGGGATCCTCGGCGCCGAGCGCCGCCACCAGTTCGCCCTCCACCAACCGGTGATAGAGGCCGCGCCGCCCGGCCTCGGCCAGCATGCCGGGCGAGAGGTCGATGCCGGTCAGGTGCGCCGGCCGGCCGGCGAGGGCGGCCCCGACGAGGCCCGTGCCGCAGCCGAGGTCGACGACGCGCCCCAGCGGCGCGGCCGGACCCGCGGTGGCATCGAGGGCGTCGGCGACGAGCGCATGCCCGCGATAGGACAGGCCCTCGACGAGGTGGCGGTCGAAGCGCGGCGCGTAGGCATCGAACAGCGCCCGGACGTAGCCCGGCGAGATCGCCGTGACCGCGTCGCCGGCGCCGATCCGCACCAGGGCCAAGCGGGCGCCCTGCGCATCCTCGGGGTCGATGTCGAGGGCGTTGGCGTAGGCGCGCAGGGCCGCGTGATGGTCGCCCGCCCGTCCGCCCCGGGCGTACCGGGCCTCGCGGGCGCGGCCGAGGAGGAACCAGGCCGGGGCGAAGCGGGGCGCGATCTCCAGGGTCTGCTCCGCCATCTCGGCGGCGCCGTCGGGGTCGCCGTCGTCGAGGCAGCCCTGGGCGTAGGCGTAGCGCCGGTCGGCGCGAAGGTCGCCGGAGGTGATCGTGCGGGACATGTGGCTGCGCATGGGTCTCGGGCGCCCTATATGCCGCGCCGATGAGTTTCAGCGCCAGCGATCTTCTCACCCTGACCCGCGAGGGCCTGTACTGCCCCCTCGGGGGCTTCCACGTCGATCCGACCTGGCCGGTGCCGCGCGCCCTGATCACCCACGGGCACGCCGACCACGCCCGGGCGGGCCACGGCCGGGTGCTCGCCACGGGCGAGACCCTGCGCATCATGGCGGTGCGCTACGGGGCGGAGTTCTGCGAGAGCCGGCAGGAGGCGCCCCTCGGCCAGGAGATCCGCATCGGCGACGTCACCGTGCGCTTCGCCCCCGCCGGGCACGTGCTCGGCTCGGCCCAGATCGCGATCGAGGCGCGGGGCGTCCGGGTGGTCGTCTCGGGCGACTACAAGCGCGCCTACGACCCGACCTGCCTGCCCTTCGAGGTGGTGCCCTGCGACGTCTTCATCACCGAGGCGACCTTCGGCCTGCCGGTGTTCCGGATGCCGGACACCCGCGACGAGGTGAGGAAACTCCTCGATTCCGTGGCCCTGTTCCCCGAGCGCGCCCACATCGTGGGCGCCTACGCGCTCGGCAAGGCCCAGCGCGTCATGGCGCTCCTGCGGGAGGCCGGCTACGACCGGCCGATCTACCTCCACGGCGCGATGGAGAAGCTGACCGAGCTCTACAAGCAGGAGGGCGTCCCCCTCGGCGAGACCCCGAAGGTGGTGGCGGCCGACCGCGCCAAGCTGCACGGCGCGATCGTGCTCTGCCCGCCTTCCTCGATCCAGGACGTCTGGTCGCGCAAGTTCCCCGACCCGGTGACTTCCTTCGCCTCGGGCTGGATGCGGGTGCGCGCCCGGGCCCGCCAGAAGGGCGTCGAGCTGCCCCTCTGCATCTCCGACCATTCCGACTGGCCCGATCTCTGCCGCACCATCCTGGAGACCGGGGCCGGGGAGGTCTGGGTCACCCACGGGCAGGAGGACGCCCTGGTGCACTGGTGCGGGACGCGCGGCATCGCGGCCAAGCCCCTGCACCTGCTGGGCTACGGCGACGACGGGGAGGCCGAGCCGGCCTCCGCTCCGGAGGAGGCCGCGTGAACGACTTCGCCCACCTCCTCGACCGCCTCGCCTACGAGCCGCGCCGCAACGCCAAGCTGCGCCTGCTGCAGGACTACTTCGCCCACGCCCCGGACCCGGAGCGCGGCTACGCGCTGGCCGCGATGACGGGCGGACTGACCTTCCGCGAGGCCAAGCCCGCGATGATCCGGGGGCTGGTCGAGGCGCGGGTCGACCCGGTGCTGTTCGCGCTCTCCCACAATTATGTGGGGGATCTGGCCGAGACCACCGCGCTGATCTGGCCGGCGCCCGCGGCCTCGGCCGATGAACCGGTCGTCGGCCCCGGCCACAACAACCCGCCGCCGCACGTGCCCACCCTCGCCGAAGTCGTGGAAACCCTCGGCACCGTGAAGAAGGCGGATCTCCCCGCCCGCATCGCCGAATGGCTCGACGCCCTCGACGAGACCGGGCGCTGGGCGCTCCTCAAGCTCATCACCGGCGCGCTGCGCGTCGGCGTCTCGGCCCGGCTCGCCAAGACCGCCATCGGCGCGCTCGGCGGCCACGAGGCCGACGCCGTCGAGGAGGTCTGGCACGGGCTGGAGCCGCCCTACGCCACCCTGTTCGCCTGGGTCGAGGGCCGGGCCGAGCGGCCCGCCACCCTGAACCCGGCGCCGTTCCGGCCGCCGATGCTCTCGCACCCCATCGACGAGGAGAGCGACTTCGAAAAGCTCGATCCGGCCGCCTTCTCCGGGGAATGGAAGTGGGACGGCATCCGCGTCCAGCTCGTCGGGGGCCGCGACGAGGCCGGCGTCCAGGTGGCCCGCATCTACTCGCGCACCGGGGAGGACATCTCCGGCGCCTTCCCGGATCTCGCCGAGGCCGTCACCTTCTCGGGCGCCGTCGACGGCGAGCTGCTGATCCTGCGCGAGGGCCGCGTGCAGAGCTTCAACGTGCTCCAGCAGCGCCTCAACCGGAAGGCCGTCACCCCGAAGCTGCTGGAGGAATTCCCCGCCCATGTCCGCGCCTACGACCTGATGCAGGCGGACGGCGAGGACCTGCGCCCGCTGCCCTTCACCGAGCGCCGGGCGCGCCTGGAGACCTTCGTGGCGGCCCTCGACCATGCCCGGATCGACCTCTCGCCCCTGGTGCCGTTCGCCACCTGGGAGGATCTGGCCGCCGCCCGCGCCGACCCGGCCGCATCGGGGGCGGGCGCGGATGCCGACGCCATCGAGGGCGTCATGCTCAAGGCCCGCGACAGCGCCTACCTGCCCGGTCGCCCCAAGGGGCCGTGGTGGAAGTGGAAGCGCGAGCCGTTCCGGGTCGACACCGTGATGATGTACGCCCAGCGCGGGCACGGAAAGCGCTCGTCGTTCTACTCCGACTACACCTTCGGGGTCTGGCGGCCGCGCGAGGACGGCAGCCCCGAGCTCGTGCCCGTCGGAAAGGCCTATCACGGCTTCACCGACGCCGAGCTCGCGAGGCTCGACCGCTACGTCCGCAACAACACCACCAAGCGCTTCGGCCCGGTGCGCGAGGTCGCCTACGGGCTCGACCACGGCCTCGTGCTGGAGATCGCCTTCGAGGGCGTGCAGCGCTCGACCCGGCACAAGTCGGGGGTCGCCATGCGGTTTCCCCGGGTGGCGCGCATCCGCTGGGACAAGCCGGCGGCGGAGGCCGACCGGATCGAGGCCCTGGAGGCCATCCTGGCCCGGGGCGAGCGCGAGATCGCGCCGGGCGAGACCCCGAAGGAGGCGGACGCATGAGGACGGGCGGCAGGATCGGCGCGCTGGAGGGGTTCTCCAGCGGACCCGTGGAGCGGCAGGCGGGCGCGACGCTCACGGTGTCGACGCCCGGCCCGGGCTTCACCGACATCACCCGCGCGGTCGCGGAGTTCCTTCAGCGCAGCGGGGTCGCCACGGGCCTCGTCACCGTGTTCTGCCGGCACACCTCGGCCTCCCTGACCATCCAGGAGAATGCCGATCCCGACGTGCAGACCGATCTCCTCACCGCCCTCGACGGCCTCGCTCCGCGTCATGCCGGCTACGTCCACGGGGCCGAGGGACCGGACGACATGCCGGCCCATATCCGCACGCTGGTGACCGACTCGGCCCTCAGCGTGCCGGTGCGGGGCGGACGCCTCGGCCTCGGCACCTGGCAGGGCCTCTACCTGATCGAGCATCGCGACCGGCCCCATCGACGCGAGATCCTGCTCCAGGTCGTCGGGGCCTGAGCCCCGCCCTCAGCGCCGGATCAGGATCACCCCGCCGATCAGGAGCCCGACGCCGAGGAGGCGCGGCCCGTCCAGGGCGCGCTGGGCGAGGCCGAGCCAGCCGAAATGGTCGAAGGCCACCGAGGCCAGCATCTGGCCCGTGACGAGGAGCGCCAGGAAGGTGGCCGCGCCGAGCTGCGGCACCAGGATCGTGGCCAGCGCGATGAAGACCGCGCCGAAGAACCCGCCACTCCAGGCCCACCAGGGGATGCGCGCGGCGAGATGGGCCGAGGGCAGCGGATCGCGCAGGGCCAGGGCCAGCACCACCATGGACAGGAGGCCGACGAAGTAGCTCGCGAAGCCCGCCCAGGCGGAGGAGTTCAGGGCGATCCGCAGGTTCGCGATCAGCGCCTGCTGCACCACGATGCTGGCGCCCGCCATCACGGAGAGGGCCAGGGGAAGCAGGAGGTTGAGCATGGGCCTCGGAACCGGTTCGGGAGACGGGTTCCTTGACAACCATCCCGCGGCCATGCCGTCAAATGACGGATCGGCGCATTTCCATGCGGACGCGGCATGATCAATCCGGCCCATCTCGATCTCTTCCGCGCCGTGATGCGCCATGGCGGGATGACCCGGGCCGCCGCGGCCCTCGGGGTCGGCCAGCCGCATTTGAGCCGGGCCATGGCGCAGCTCGAGGCCGAGACCGGCCTGTCGCTGTTCGTGCGCGGCCATGGCAGCGCCCGGCCGACCCCGGAGGGCGAGGCCTTCGCCCGGGAGGTCGAGCGCAGCTATGCCGGCCTCGACCATCTGCGCCACGCCGCCCGGCAGATCCGCGAACTCGGCACCGGACCCCTGCGCATCGCCTGCCAGCCCTCTCTCGCGTCGCGCCTGCTGCCGCGCGCCATCCGGCGCCTCGTCGCCGACCATCCCGGCGCCCGCGTCGCCGTCCACGTGCCGAGCCCGGACACGATCTGGGCCTGGGCCGCCTCGGGCCAGTGCGACCTCGGTCTCGCCCGCCCGCGCGCCGGCCATGCGGGGGTGACGGCGGAGCGCTTCCTGACGGTCGATGCGGTCTGCGCCGTGCCGCGCCGGCATCGCCTGGCCCGCCGGCATGCCATCGCGGCGGAAGACCTCGCCGGCGAGACCCTGATCGCCGGTGGCCCGGGCCTGTTCCAGGAGGCGGTCGAGGCGCGGTTCGCGGATGCCGGCTGCGTGCCGCGCTTTCCCCTGATGGCCCAGTACACGGCGGCGCGCTGCGGGCTCGTCGCGGAAGGGCTGGGCCTCGCCATCGTCGACCCGGTCCCGGCCGGCGAACTCACCGGCCTGCCGATCGTGCTGCGCCCGTTCCGGCCGGCCCTGGCCATCGAGACGATGCTGGTCCGTCCGGCGGGCCGTCCGCCGGGGCGCCTCGCGGAGCGCCTGGTCGAACTTCTCCGGATCGAGCGCGACGCGCTGGTCTCGGTGCGGCGCGTCGCGCCCGTGTGAGGCGCGATGCTCGAAACCGCCCCGACCGGGACCGAACCCGTGCCCCGCCGCTCGGTTCTCCGCATATCGACGACACGAAACCGTACGTGGGAGAGATGCGATGAAAGCCCTCGTCTGGCACGGCGCTCAGGACATCCGCTGCGAATCCGTTCCCGATCCCCGCATCGAGGACGACCGGGATGCGATCATCAAGGTCACGGCCTGCGCGATCTGCGGCTCGGACCTCCACCTCTACGACCACTTCATGCCCGGCATGGAGAAGGGCGACGTCATGGGCCACGAGTTCATGGGCGAGGTGGTCGAGACCGGCAGGGGCATCAACGGCACCCTGCGCAAGGGCGAGCGGGTGGTGATCCCGTTCACGATCATCTGCGGCGAATGCGACCAGTGCCGGCGGGGCTTCTTCTCGGTCTGCGAGCGCTCGAACCGCAACAAGCACCTCGCCGCCAAGGCCTTCGGGCACACCACCGCGGGCCTGTTCGGCTACACCCACCTCACCGGCGGCTACCAGGGCGGCCAGGCCGAGTACGTCCGCGTACCCTTCGCCGACAAGACCCACATCAAGGTGCCGGACGAACTCACCGACGAGCAGGTGCTGTTCCTCGGCGACATCTTCCCGACCGGATGGCAGGCGGCGGTGCAGGCCGACATCCAGCCCACCGACACGGTGGCGATCTGGGGCGCCGGCCCGGTCGGCCAGATGGCGATCCGCTCCGCGATCCTGCTGGGCGCCAAGCAGGTGGTGTGCATCGACCGGGTGCCCGAGCGCCTGGAGATGGCCCGCGCCGGCGGCGCCGTGACCATCGACAATGCCAGCGAGAGCACGGTGGAGCGCCTGAACCAGCTCACCGCCGGCAAGGGCCCGGAAAAGTGCATCGATGCCGTCGGCATGGAGGCGCATGCCCCCCGCGCCCTGGAACAGGTCTACGACCGCGTGAAGCAGGCGATGATGCTGGAGAGCGACCGCGCCACGGTGCTGCGCGAGATGATCTACGCCTGCCGCCCGGCCGGCATCCTCTCGGTTCCGGGCGTCTATGGCGGGCTCGTCGACAAGATCCCGATGGGCGCCCTGATGAACAAGGGGCTGACGCTCCGCACCGGGCAGACCCACGTGAACCGCTGGACCGACGACCTCGTGAAGCGGATCGCCGACGGGCAGATCGATCCCTCCTTCGTCATCACCCACCGGGGCAGCCTCGAGGACGGCCCCGAGCTCTACAAGACCTTCCGCGACAAGAAGGACAACTGCATCAAGGTCGTGCTCCGGCCCTGATCGTCCCCCGATCCCGCTTCGAGGAGCTTCGCATGCCCGCATCCGCGTCCCGACAGGATCCGCCAGCCCGCCAGGGGCGCCCGGATTCCGACGCAGCCCCCGCCCGCCTCGCCGCGGACCGGCGGCGCCGGCCCGATCCGGCCACGCGCCAGGTCGCGCAGGGCCTCGGCTGGTTCTCCCTCGTCCTCGGCGTGGCGGAGCTGACCTGCGGCGACGCGATCGCGCGCTGGCTCGGCATGCCGCGCGCTGGTCCGCTGGTGCGGGCCTACGGGGTGCGCGAGCTCGTCCAGGGGGCCGGCATCCTCGGCTCCCGCGATCCGACGCCCTGGATCTGGGCGCGGGTCGCCGGGGACGGCCTCGACGTCGCCACCGTGTTACCCGGGCTCGGCGGCGACCCGCGCCACCGGACCAACACCGTCGTCGCCCTGACGGCCCTCGCGGGGGTCGGCCTGGTCGACATCCTCTGCGCACGGGCCCTCTCGGACGCTCCGCTGGCCCCCTCGAAGCGGGTCCGGGCGGATTACCGGAACCGGAGCGGCTTCCCGCAGGGAATCGAAGCGGTCCGCGGCGCCGCCCGCGACGTCCGGCCCCGGGACTTCACCACGCCGGAAGGGCTTCGCGCCTGGAGCTAGGGCGGGGACCCGCGGCCTCGGGACCAAGCGCCCTGAGCCGTCCTGTGCCGTCCTGGGCCAGCGGGTCCGGTCGCCGGCGGTCTCAGTCCGGGGGTCGGCGAGAGCCGAGGGCGCGCAGGCGCGTCTCCAGGTCGGCGGCCAGCGCCGCGTAGTCGCGCAGGTGCACCCCGTCCGGCGCCGCCGCCTGCCTGGTCAGGCCCGCCTCGCCGTCGCGCAAGGCCGCGAACGGATCGAAGAACCGGCACCCGTGCCGGGCGCACAGGCCGCGCAGGGCCGCCGAGTAGACCGCCACCGCTGCGGGATCGCGGTCCGCCCGCGCCTCCGGGCCGATCGGCGGAACAGCGGCGACCAGCACGAGATCGGCGTTGGCCCGCAGCCGTTCGAGACTGCGCGCAGCGGCCGCCTCGAACCCGCCCAGCGTGCCCGCCGACAGGGGGGCGGCGCGCCGCAGGATGTCGTTCGTGCCGAGGAACAGCACCGCGACGCCGGCCTGGACCGGGAAGGTCAGCCCGTCGAGTTCCGCGGCGTAACGGCGTGCCGAGGTCCCGCCGATCCCGCCATTGACGAGCCCCGGGAGCCGAAGGGCGAGCAGGTCGCCGATGAGTTCCGCGTGGGAATTGCCCGCCAGGAAGACGAAACCCGGCCGTGCCGCCGACAGTGCCGCGCGGATCGCCGGCAGGCGCTGCGTCCGGTGCGCGTCGGCCAGTTGCGTGTTGCGCTGCGCCTCGTCGGTCGAGCCGGCCGGCGCGGCGGCGGCCAGCGTGACACCCGCGGCGACGCCGATCGCCCGCACGGTCCGGCGCATCCCCCGGCCGTCGGGCGATCCGGGGAGGCCGTGGCCGGGATCGTTCATCCGCATCCTCGCAGGGCCGGGTTCCGCCCGGGATCGTGGCTGCACCGGGGTGGGGCGGGCCGCGTTCGGAAGGCCGGGGTCAGGCCCCCGGGGCGGCCACGGCCTCGGCGGTGAAGCGCGCGTAGCCCTTGGCCCGCAGGTCGCAGGCCGGGCAGGCGCCGCAGCCATGGCCCCAGGCATGGCGCTCGCCGCGCGTGCCGAGGTAGCAGGTGTGGCTGTCCTCGACGATGAGGTCGACCAGCGCCGGGCCGCCGAGATCCTGGGCCAGTCGCCAGGTCTCGGCCTTGTCGATCCACATCAGCGGCGTGTGCAGGACGAAGCGGCGGTCCATGCCGAGGTTCAGCACCACCTGCAGCGCCTTGATGGTGTCGTCCCGGCAATCCGGGTAGCCGGAATAGTCCGTCTCGCACATGCCGCCGACGATGTGGGTCAGCGACCGGCGATAGGCGAGGGCGGCCGCGAAGGTGAGGAACAGGAGGTTGCGCCCCGGCACGAAGGTGTTGGGCAGGCCGCCGTCCTCGAAGGCGATGGCGGTGTCGCGGGTGAGCGCCGTCTCGGAGACCTGTCCCAGGGCGTCGAGGGCCAGCGTGTGGTCGTCGGCGAGCCGCGCCGCCCATGCGGGCTTCAGGGCCGCGATGCCCCGGCGCAGGGTGTCCCGGCAGTCGAGCTCGATCCGGTGGCGCTGGCCGTAGTCGAAGCCGAGGGTCTCGACCCGCGCGAACCGCTCCAGCGCCCAGGCGAGGCAGGTGGTCGAATCCTGGCCCCCCGAGAACAGGACCAGGGCGCCGCCGCCGCCGATCGCCGGGTCCCTCATCGCCGGGTCCTTCATCGCCGGGTCCTTCATCGCCGGGTCCTTCATCACAAGGCCTCGCCCTCGTACTCGGCCCAGGACATCGGCGTCTCGTAGACCTTCACGGAGGCGAGGGCCGGCAGCGCCGCCTTGGTGCGCTCCCAGATCCAGGCGGCGATGTGCTCGGCGGTGGGGTTCTCCAGCCCCTCGATCTCGTTGAGGCAGTAATGGTCGAGGCGGGCCAGCACCGGCGCGAAGGCGTGCTCGACGTCGAAGAAGTCCACCACCCAGCCGGTGGCCGGGTCGACGGCGCCCGAGAGGGTGAGCTCGACCCGGTAGGAATGCCCGTGCATGCGGTGGCAGCGATGGGTCTCGGGCACGTTCGGCAGGCGGTGGGCCGCCTCGAAGGTGAAGGCTTGGGTGATCTTCATCGGGCCATCTTCAGGGTGCGAGCGGGCGGGTTCCTCCGGGTTCCTCACGGAATCCCGATGATCTTGTGCGTCTGGAGCGAGAGGCGCCAGCGCGCGTCGCGCCGGCAATAGGCCACCGCCTCGGCCGTATGGGCGAGCCGGTCCGGCCCGTCCATCGGCTGGAGCCAGTGGTGGCGGAACGCGAGCTCCGCGAAGGCCTCCGGCGCCGCCTCGGCCTGCGGGAAGACGAGCTTCAATTCGTGGCCGCTGCGCTGGACCAGGGGATTGCCGGCCTTCGGGCTGACGCAGATCCAGTCGATGCCGGCCGGGGCCGCCAGAGTGCCGTTGGTCTCCACCGCGATCTCGAAGCCCTGCGCATGGACGGCGGCGATCAGGGCCTCGTCGAGCTGGAGGAGCGGCTCGCCGCCGGTGAAGACGACGTAGCGGTGGCGCGGGCCGCCGGCCCAGGTCTCGGCGATGGCGTCGGCCAGGGCCCGCGCCGTGGAGAAGCGCCCGCCGCCCTCGCCATCCATCCCGACGAAGTCGGTGTCGCAGAAGCGGCAGGCGGCGCTGGCGCGGTCCTCCTCGCGGCCGGACCAGAGATTGCAGCCGGAAAAGCGGCAGAACACCGCCGCGCGGCCCGCCTGCGCGCCCTCGCCCTGCAGGGTGTGGAACAGTTCCTTGACTGCGTAAGCCATCACGTCCTCGGCGCCCGCCCCGGCGGACCGTCCGGGCGCGCGCAGCTGATCCTCTGAAATCCTTCGGCCGCCGGAGACGGCTGCCGCGCACATAAGCGGTCCCCGCCACGGGCACCACGGGGCGCGGGCGGCCCCCACCCATGCGGAGACCGCCGGTATACCATGAATCCGCCGGCTTCTCGCATCTGCGAGACCGTCTGCCATGCTCCTGCCACGGAACGCGGCTTTGTGGAGACCGTGTCACGATCCGGCGCGGCGCGCTTGCCCTCGCTCCCGGAGGGGTGCCATGCCAGCTTGGCCGTTGACCGGCTTCCCGCCAGGGCCGATCATCGATCGGGCCGGGGCGTTCCTTGTTGAGACAGGCCTGATGTCGAACGGATTGTTGAGACGCCTCGTCGTCGGTCTCGCGGTGGCGGCAGGCCTGCTCGGCGCAGCGTCGGCGCGCGCGGCCACGGCCCCGATCCTCGTGGTGGACGTCGATTCCGGCAAGGTGATCTACGGGCAGGCGGCCACCGACCCCTGGTTCCCGGCCTCGATCACCAAGCTGATGACGACCTACGTCGCCCTGGACCTGGTGCGGCAGGGCAAGCTCTCCCTCGATTCGCTGATCACCGTCTCGCCGGCCGCCGCCGCCGAGCCGCCCTCGAAGATGGGCTTCCGCCCGGGCACCAAGCTCACCCTCGACAACGCCCTGAAGATCATCATGGTCAAGTCGGCCAACGACGTGGCCTGGGCGATCGGCGAGAACCTCGGCGGCTCCGTCGAGGGCTTCGCCCAGATGATGAACGAGACCGCCCAGCGCATCGGCATGCGCGAGAGCCGTTGGACCAACCCGAACGGCCTGCCCGATGCCCGGCAATGGACCTCGGCCCGCGACATGGCCGTCCTCGGCCGCGCCCTGATCCGCGACTTCCCCGAGAGCCGCGCGCTGTTCTCGATCAGCGCGATCCAGTTCGGCCGCTCGGTGATGGCCAACCACAACGGCCTGCTCGGCCGCTACGCCGGCGCCGACGGCATGAAGACCGGCTTCATCTGCTCGGGCGGCTTCAACGTCGTGGCCACCGCCACCCGCAACGGCCGCCGCATCCTCACCGTGGTGATGGGCCAGCCGAGCGCCCGCGAGCGCGATCTCAAGGCGTCGGACCTGTTCGATTACGGCTTCAGCCAGTCCCCGGGCTGGGGCGCCCAGACCCTCGACGCCCTGCCGGCCTCCGGCATCTCGGAGCCGCCGGACATGCGGCCCTACATCTGCGACCGCAAGAAGCCGATGCCGGTGGACGAGGGCCAGGGCGCCATCACGGCGAGCGCCGGGGCCGCCGGCGCCAGCGCCGACAACGCCAACGCGCAGCTGATGGCCGCCGCCGCCCCGCCTTCCGCGGCGCTCGCCTTCGCCACCATGAACAGCGCCGCCCTGCGCACCCGCGCCCTGCCGCCGCGCGCGCCGCTGCAGCCGGTCCTGGTCTGGATCGGGCGCGATCCGGCCGAGGGCGCCATCGCCCTCAACGAGCAGGAGGAGGCCGAGAAGGCGGAGAAGGCCGCCAAGGTCGCCGAGGCCCGAAAGGCCAAGCTCGAGGCGGTCGCGGCCAGGCGCGAGGCCGCCCGCCAGGCCAGGGTCGCCTCCGGCACCAAGGCCCCCTCCGCCGCCAAGCCCGAGCCGAGGAAGGCGCTCGCCCGCGGCAAGGCCGGCGTTCCGGCCACGGCCAACGCCTATGCCCCCGCCGAGTCGACGCCGGTGATGGAGGGCGCGCCGAAGCTGAAGGTCGGCGCCGTCAAGAAGCCTGCGGCGAAGGCGGCCCCCAAGGCCGCGGTCAAGGCCGACGCGAAGGCCGAGCACAAGCCGGCCAAGCCCACCGCGAAGGCGGCCAGGGGCACCAAGTCCGCCAGCAAGGCGCAGGCGGACGAGTAGGACTTCTTCGACGCGCTCGCCGACAGGCTCGTCGCGCCACCGCGTGATTCCGGGGCGCCACAGGCGAGCCCGGAATCCGGAACCGCCGGCCGCGAAAAGTCCTGCACAGCCTGCAGGTCTGATTCCGGGCTCCGCTACGCGGCCCTGGATTGACGGTGTGCGGTCCACGCGACTCTTCGGGCGGACGGCCACCGGCGGCTTGCGATCTGCGGATGGCCGCCTTCGCGGGCTCCCGGTGGGCTGGCCCGCCGACGCTGCGCTGCGTGCGATCTGTAACAGTGTTACATCGCCGAGGATTGAGCGCCGCCGCCGGGAGGGCTAGGTCAGGGTGATGACCGACCTGTCCAAGCCCGATCCCCGCGCGCCCGAGCCGATCCCGCTCACCGTCCTCACCGGCTTCCTCGGAGCCGGCAAGACGACCCTGCTCAACCGGATGCTGCGCGATCCGGCCCTCGCCGACACCGTGGTCATCGTCAACGAGTTCGGCGAGATCGGCCTCGACCACCTGCTCATCGAGCGGATCGACGAGGACATGGTCCTGCTCGGGGCGGGGTGCCTGTGCTGCACCGTGCGGGGCGACCTGATCGCCACCCTCGAAGACCTGCTGCGCAAGCGCGACAACGGCCGCATCCAGCCCTTCCGCCGGGTGGTGATCGAGACGACGGGCCTCGCCGACCCCGCCCCGATCCTGCACGCCCTGATCTACCATCCCTACCTCGTCATCCGGTATCGCCTCCAGGGCGTCGTCACGGTGGTCGATGCGGTCAACGGCGCCGCGACCCTGGACGCCCATGGCGAGGCGGTGCGGCAGGTGGCGGTCGCGGACCAGATCGTGGTGACGAAGCGGGACCTGGCGGAGGACGACGGCCGCGCCCTCGAGGCCCGCCTGCGGGCGCTGAACCCGGCGGCGCCCCTGCGCGACGCCGCGGTGGCGCCCGCCGATCTCCTCGGCGGCCTGTTCGGCCTCGACGGCAAGAGCGCCGACGTGCGCGCCTGGCTCGGCGCCGAGGCCGAGCGCGAGGCCCGTCACGACCATGGGCACCATCATCACGGCCACCACCATCACGACGTGAACCGGCACGACGCCTCGATCCGGGCCTTCAGCCTGACGAGCGACGCGCCCGTGCCCCGCGCCGCCTTCGAGATGTTCCTCGATCTCCTGCGCTCGGCCCACGGACCGAACCTGCTGCGCCTGAAGGGACTGGTGGCCCTGGCCGACGCCCCCGACCGGCCGCTGGTGGTGCACGGGGTGCAGCACGTCATCCACGCCCCGGTGCATCTCGATGCCTGGCCCGATGCCGACCATCGCTCGCGCCTCGTGCTGATTCTGCGCGACCTCGATCCGGCCTTCGTCGCCCGCCTGTGGGACGCCTTCCTGGGCCGGCCGCGCGTCGACGGCCCCGATGCGGCGGCGCTCACGGACAATCCGCTGGCGATCCCCGGCGGCTGAGCCGCCCACCGTCCGGAAACGGGCGGCACCGATCTTGAAACTTCCAGACCGACCGGCGCCCGCGGGCGCCCCCTTGTCCCAGGATGGGACGTCGGCGGGATCGGATCGAGACATGAGACAGCGCTTCACGGTGATCGAGGGCGGCGCGGCGGCACGGGCTCCGGCGGCCGACGCGGCCCTCACCACGGACGCGCAGGTTTCCACCGACGCCTCTCCGGTCGCCGCGCCGCTCGCCTGGCGGGTCGACCTGCGCCGGGCGGCGGCGGTGAGCGAGGGCGAGATCGCGGCCTGGCGCGCGCTCCTCGTGCGTGCCCGCGTCGCGGATCCGGTGCTGGCCGACCCCGATTACCTGCTCTCGGCGGCCCAGCACCAGTCGGGCGGGCGCGACCTTCTCTTCGCCCTGGCCTGGACGACCGGCAACGGCCCCGACCAGCTCGCCGCCGTGCTGCCGCTGGCGCTGCCGCACACCCTCTGGGGCCAGGAGCGGATCGGGCTGTGGCAGCCGTACGGCATCGCCCTGGCGCCCACGATCGCGCCCGACCGCGCCGCACCCGTGCGCGCGGCCGTGGCCGAGCGCCTGCGTCTCCTTCGCCCCCGCGCCGTCCTGGTGCTCGATGGCGCGGCCCGGCCGGCCGCGCAGGCGCCCGCGGCCCAACTCCAGTCGGTGCCCCGCCGCGCCGGCATTCCCGCCCGGAGCCTCGTCGGCGTGCGTCCCGGCCGGGCGCCGTCGCAGGTGGAGCGGATCGGCGAGCCGGGCCGGGTCCGCGACGCGGTGGAGGAGTTCCTGCTCCTCGACGCCGAGGTCTCGGTCGCCCCGATCATCGGCGATCCGTCGGAGGCCGCGCTCGTGCGGGTGGTGACGCGGCTCTTCGCCCAGCGCCGGCAGGTCACCGTGACGCTGACGCGGCAGGAGGGGGCGATCGTCGCCGCCGCCATCACCCTCGGGCACGGGGCGCAGGCCGTCGCCTGGCGTCAGGTCGCGGGCACGGTCGCGCCGGAGCGGATCGGGCGCTCCGCCTGAGGGGCGGTGCCCGGGTCGCCGCTACTCGTCCTCGCCGAACTTGTTGGCGAGGAGGTCGGTGATCGCCGTCATGCAGGCCTCGGCATCGTCGCCGGAGGCGACCACGGCGATCGAGGTGCCCTGCGCCGCGCCGAGGGTGAGCAGGCCCATGATCGAGCGGCCGCCCACGGTCTCGCCGGAGCGGGTCACGGTGACGGCGGCGTCGTAGCGTTCGACGGTCTGGACGAACTTGGCCGATGCCCGAGCGTGCAGGCCGCGCCGGTTGATGATCGGAAGCACCTGGATCAGTCCGCCCTCGGGCACCGGCGGCAGGGTGTCGTCGGCATCGTCGTCGTAGCTCATGGGCGTCGGCCGTCCCCTCGCTGGCGTCCCGCGCCGCGTTGCGCGGCATCGGCGGGCCCGCCATTCACGCGCAGGGCCCGAGATTGCCTGTAAGCCGTGGATGCAGGGGAAGAAAGCCTATTTGCCGGCCAGCACGCGCGACGCGACATTGATGTACTTCCGGCCGGCTTCCTGGGCGTGCAGGACGGCGTCGCCGAGGGGTTCGGCATCGCGCACGCTGGCCAGCTTGATCAGCATGGGCAGGTTGATGCCGGCGACGACCTCGACCTCGCCGCCGTTCATGCAGGACAGGGCGAGGTTCGAGGGCGTGCCGCCGAACATGTCCGTGAGCACCACGACCCCGTTGCCGGAATTGACGCGGCTGACGGCGTTCATGATGTCGAGCCGGCGCAGCTCCATATCGTCCTCGGGACCGATCGTGATGGTCTCGATCTGTTTCTGGGGCCCGACGACGTGTTCAAGGGCAGCCTTGAACTCGGTCGCCAATAGCCCGTGGGTGACGAGCACCATTCCAATCATCGACGCGGGTTCCAACGCCTTGTGAGCGGAGCCGCCATTTTGTGCAGCGCAAGGTCGAGCGCAAGGTGAATGCGGCATTTTGTGTGCTCGAACGTCATGATCATGCCACGGTGGTGGCCCCGGCGCTACGGTCTCGGGAGCGGCGGCAGGCGCAAGACCGGGCGGTGCGTCCCGGACGCCACGCCGTGGCACTCCGCGAGGGCATCGAGGACGAGGCGCGGCGCGAGGCCCGCGCGCAGCAGGGCCGCGTCGAGGCGCAGGGCCGGCAGGTCGAGCCCGAGCAGGGTCGTGCGGCTCAGGGGATTCTCCGGCAGGCGCGGCGCGTCGGCGACGAGATCGACCACGAGGCGGACCGGCACCGCGGACAGGATCTCGGTCGCCTGGAGCAGGCCGAGGCCCCGCACCTCGATCCGGTCTGCGAGATCCGGATTGGCGTGGGCGACCAGGGTCGCGCCGTCGCGGCCGAGGCGGACCCGGTCGTCCGCGACGAGGCTCGCCGGCCAGTCCATCACCGAGGCCCGGTCGAGGAGGAGGAGCGCCAGGGTCGACTTGCCCGCGCCGGAGGGGCCGCGAATCAGCAGGCCCGCCGCGCCCAGGGCGATGCAGGTGGCGTGCACCGAGTCGCTCCGGCTCGCGGGGTCTGGCATGGCGCGGCCGGGCCTCGGGCTCAGCGGGTGGCCGGCAGGCGCACGATGAAGCGGGCGCCGCGCACCGTCGGCTCGCCGTCCTCGTCCGCCGGGCCGGGGCGGTTCTCGGCCCGGATCGTGCCGCGATGGGCCTGGACGATCTGGCGCGAGATCGAGAGGCCGAGGCCGGAATTCTGGCCGAAGCCCTGCTCCGGGCGGTCGGTGTAGAAGCGCTCGAAGATCCGCTCCAGGGCGTGCTCGGGAATGCCCGGGCCTTCGTCCTCGACGATGAGCTCGACGTCGCTGCGCACGCGGCGCAGGGCCACCCGGACCTTGGCGTCGGGGGGCGAGAACGAGCGCGCGTTGTCGAGGAGGTTGTTGACCACCTGGCCCAGGCGGCTGTCGTGCCCGAAGATCGTGAACGGCGACTCCACCTCGCCGGCGGCCGTGTCGACGTCGAACTGGATCGGGGCGTCCTTCGGGCGCCGGCGCTCGTTGGCCACCGAGACCACGGTGGTCATCAGCTTGCGCATGTCGACCCGGCGGGCCTCGGCGCGGGCGAGTTCGGCATCGAGGCGCGAGGCGTCGGAGATGTCCGAGATCAGCCGGTCGAGGCGCTTCACGTCGTGCTGGATGATGGCGAGGAGGCGCCCGCGCGAATCGTCGGATTTGGCCAGCGGCAGGGTCTCGACGGCGCTGCGGAGCGAGGTCAGCGGGTTCTTCAGCTCGTGGCTGACGTCGGCCGCGAAGCTCTCGATGGCGTCGATCCGGCGGTAGAGCGCCTGGGTCATGTCGCGCAGCGCCCCCGACAGGTGGCCGATCTCGTCGGTGCGCCAGGTGAAGTCGGGGATCTCCTCGCGCGACTTGATGCCCAGCCGCACCTTCTCGGCCGCATCCGCGAGGCGCCGCACCGGCCCCGCGATGGCGCCCGCGAGCAGGATCGACAGCACGAGCATCACCGCCGCGGCGATGAGGAAGACCTGGAGCAGACCGAAGCGCTCCGAGGCGATGACGCGGTCGATGTCGCCCCCTTGGGTCGACAGCATCAGGGCGCCGCGCACGGAGTTCGCCCGCTGGATCGGCACCGCCACGGAGACGATGGTCTCGCCGGCCGGGTTGCGGCGGACGATGGTGCCGCGGGCGCCGCCGAGCGCCACCTGCACCTCCTTCAGGCCGTGGCCGCTGGCCGGGCCGACATCCTCGGTGACCCCGGGCGCGGCGCCGTCGCCGTCGAGCTTCGCCCCGAACTTCGCCTGCACGGTCTCCCAGGCCTTCTCCAGCCAGGTGCGCTTGCGCGGGCGGACGTCCGGGTCGCTGCGGTTCATCTCGCCCCGCGCCGAGAGGGTGCGGGTGTCGAACAGGAGGCCGCCCTCCTGGTCGTAGACCCGGGCGCGGTTGCCCGTGGGCGTGATCAGCCGGCGCAGGAGCGGGGCCACCCGCTCGGGGTTGAGGGAGAAGGTGAGGGGGGAGGAGGGCTCCTCGCCCTCGCCGGCCTGGAGCTGGAGCAGCTTGTCGGGGTCGATCCGGATGGCGTCGGTCTCGACCGAGGCCGAGGAGGCGATGGCGCCGGCGATGATCTCGCCCTGGATCAGCAGGCTCTGCACCCGGGCCTGGATCAGCCCCTGGCGGAACTGGTTCAGGTAGAGGAAGCCGAACAGCAGGGCGATGAGCCCGACGAGGTTGAGCACGACGATGCGTCGCGTCAGGCTCGACGAGGCCCGTTGGCCGATCCCGTTCCAGATCTGGCGCGGCCAGCCCAGCACGCCGCGCGACGGGATTTCGGCTTGGTCTGAGGTGGCCACGAGCGTCCGGTGGTGAGGGATCGGCGGTGCGGGCGGAGGTGCCTGAGGCCCGGGCGGGCGCTCAGCTCTCCTTGAAGCGGTAGCCGACGCCGTAGAGCGTCTCGATCATGTCGAAGCTCGTGTCGGTCACCTTGAACTTCTTGCGCAGGCGCTTGATGTGGCTGTCAATGGTCCGGTCGTCGACGTAGACCTGGTCGTCGTAGGCCGCATCCATCAGGGCGTTGCGGCTCTTCACGACGCCGGGGCGGTGCGCCAGCGCCTGCAGGATCAGGAACTCCGTCACCGTCAGGGTCACGGGCTCGCCCTTCCAGGTGCAGGTATGGCGCTCGGGGTCCATCATCAGGAGCCCGCGCTCCAGGGAGCGCGCGGCGGCATCGGCCTCGCGGGCGGCGGCGCCCGGGCCGTCCTTGGGGGCGAAGCGCCGGAGCACGGCCTTGACGCGCTCGACGAGGAGGCGCTGCGAGAACGGCTTATGGATGAAGTCGTCGGCGCCCATCTTGAGGCCGAACAATTCGTCGATCTCCTCGTCCTTCGAGGTCAGGAAGATCACCGGAAGGTCGGATTTCTGCCGCAGACGCCTGAGAAGCTCCATCCCGTCCATGCGCGGCATCTTGATGTCGAAGATCGCGAGGTCCGGCGGGGAATGCTTCAGGCCGTCGAGCGCCGAGGCGCCGTCGGTGTAGGTCTGGATGCGGTACCCTTCCGTCTCGAGCGCGATCGAGACGGAGGTGAGGATGTTTCGGTCGTCGTCCACGAGGGCGATGGTCGGCATGCGCGTGTCCTGTTGCTCGGATGCGGCTCGGCGGACGTCTGATGGCGCCAGCCCCTCCGCATCCCACCCCGTCCCCCGTCGCGGACGGCGGGCAGAGATCGGCAAAAACGCGGTGGCGACCGTGCCGGGGAGGCGGGCCGCGTTCGCGCGGAGAGTCAGGCTGTGTAATGGCTATGTGCTGAAAAAGCGAGCGACCTCGGTCGTTTGTTCGTTTCCGGCTTGACTGATGCCAACGGGCCGCAGTCCGGCGCTCTCGTACGAGGGGCCGGACCCTGGCTATGATCCCCCGGCTGAACGCGGCCTGAGCACCTGTCCGCGGGCACCGATTCGAGGGACTCTTCATGGCCGAGGGCGAGACCAGGACCGGGGGGGAACGGCGCGGGCCGGCGGCGCCGCTGCCGGCGGCCGAGGCGCCGTTCGATGCGATCGGGCTGGCCCGCCACCTCCTGCGCAGCATCCGCTCGGGCGCGCTCGCCACCCTCGACCCGGAGGACGGCACGCCCTTCGCCTCGCTGGTGACCATCGCCACGGATGTGGACGGCACGCCCCTGATGCTGCTCTCGCGGCTCTCGGCCCATACCCGCAACCTGCTGAAGGACCCGCGCGCCTCGCTGCTGTTCAGCGCCGGCGGCAAGGGCGACCCGCTCGCCCATCCGCGCCTGACCGTGACGGGACGGGTGACCCAGACCATGGAGCCGCGCGCCCGCGCCCGCTTCGTCGCCCGCCACCCGAAATCGAAGCTCTACGCCGATTTTCCCGATTTCGGGTTCTTCGCCCTGGAGCCCGCGGCCGGGCATCTCAACGGCGGTTTCGCCAGGGCCGCGGTGCTCACCCCAGACGAACTGCGCCTCGATCTCGCCGGCGCCGAAACCCTGGTGGCCGGAGAGGCCGGCGCCGTCGAGCACATGAACGCCGACCATGCCGACGCCCTCGCGCTCTACGCGGTGGCGGCCGGGGCGGAGCCGGGTCCCTGGCGCCTCACCGGCCTCGATCCGGAAGGCATGGACCTCCTCACCGGAGACCGGACCGCGCGGGTGCTCTACCCGGAGCCGGTCCGGGAGATGGGAGCCCTGCGCAAGGTGCTGGTGACGATGGCCGCGCAGGCCCGGGCGGGGGACGCGCCGAGCGCGGATTGATCCCCTCCGGCCGCCGGCCCGGTCGGCGGCCGTCCGAGGGCATCGGGGCCGCCGCCCCGATGCGTCGGCGGGCGGGCGCCGGCGCGCCCGATCGCGGGCCTACTTCTTGTCGTGGCTGTGACCGTGGGCGTGCCCGTCATTGGCCGAGTGCACGGGCTTGCCGTCCTTGGTCACTTCGCGGCTCTCGCTGACGCGCGGGTCGTCGCGATGGGCCGGACCGCCCGAGACGGTGCCGGTATTGGGCACGGAGACCGACGGATTGGCGGCATTGCCGTGGCCGTCGATGGCGGAGGCCGGACCCGCCAGCGCGGTCATGAGGGCGACCGAGAGCAGGGTGAGCGTGGTGCGGGTCATCGTGATCCTCGTCTGGGCGCAGCCCCGTCGGCTGCGGTGAGGGTGGAGATGGCCCGGCCGTTCGACCGCCGTGTGCCGGGTTCGTGACGAAGTGTGTCGATCCGGGTCCCGGCGACGGCGCGTGACGGGGCGGGGTCGCTTCCGCCGCGGGCGCGCTGTCCGCCTCGTCCTCGGTCTCACCGGGATCCGGCGGACGATCGCCGCCCCGCCGCGCGGGCGGGCCGCGATGGGTCGGGCTCATCGGGGTCGGGCTCATCGGGGTCGGGTGTCAGCCGGGCGGACGGGGCAGGACGATGCGCACCCGCAAGCCGCCGCCGGCCCGGTTCTCGAGGTCGATGCGCCCGCCCTCGGCCTCCACGACGCGCCGGGCGATCGTCAGCCCGAGACCGGTTCCGCCGCTGTTCCGGTTCCGCGAGCCTTCGAGGCGGGTGAAGGGCGCGAAGGCCCGCTCCGCCGCGTCCGGCGGAATGCCGGGGCCGTCGTCGTCGACGCACAGCACGAGCGTCGAGGCCTCGACCGCGAGGTGCAGGCGGGCGCGATCCCCGTAGCGGACGGCGTTGTCGACGACGTTGTCCAGCGCGCGCCGGAGGGCGACCGGGCGGATCGCCGCGAGGACCCGGCCGGGTCCGTCGTAGCGGATCGCCTGCCCGGCATCCTGTCCCGCATCGGCGATGCTCATCAGGAGGCTGGCGACGTTGGTGACCCGGCGCGCCTCCGGGTCGGAATCGCCGCGCAGATAGGCCAGCGTCGAGTCGATCATGGCCAGCATGTCGTCGAGGTCGGATTCCATGCCCCGCCGCTCGGGCGCGTCGCCGAGCCCGTCGAGCCGCAGGCGCAGGCGCGCGATCGGGGTGCGCAGGTCGTGGGAGACGGCGGCGAGCGCCTGGGTGCGCTCGGTGAGGAGATCCTCGATCCGCGCCTGCATGCCGTTGAGGGCGCGGGCGATCTCGCGGGTCTCGTCCGGCCCGGCCTCGGGCACGGGAACCCGCCGGCCGTGACCGATCAGGCCGGTCAGGCGCGTCAGGCCGCGCAGGGGGCCGGCGATCCGGTGCATCAGCAGCACCGCCGCGAGGCCGACGAGGACGGCCATGGCGGTCGCCAGGGAGGCCCAGGGGTTCCGCAGGGCGAGGCTCGGCGCATGGGCGGAGCGGAAGGTCAGGGCACTCCCGTCCGGGAGCACCAGCGTCCCGGCGAGATCGTTCCGGTGGAGGGGATCGTCGCCCCCCTCCAGCGCCAGGGCGAGGCCGCCGCCGAGACTGGGGTCGAGGGCGGTCAGACGGTCGCGCAGGGGCGCGAGGGGCGGATCCATCCGCGACCGGTTCGGCGCGATGGTCTCGGACCATCCGATCTCGAAATGCGGATTGGACAGGGCCTTCGCCTCGGCGTCCCGCTCCGCCGGCGGTCGCCGCATCACGGCCTCGCGGGCCAGGGCGAGCTGCGTGGCGACTTGGGCCGCGAAGGCCTCGTCGGCCGCCGCGGCGGCCGACTGGCGATAGAGCAGCAGCGCCCCTCCATGGACCGCCAGGATGGCGACGAGCAGGACCGCGACCGTGCGGGCCTCGAGGCTTCGGGCGAGGGGGCGCAGGCGGCCGGCGAACGACCCGCCGACGGGCCGGGGACTCATGCGCGTTCGACCCGGGTCGCCAGCATGTAGCCCGACCCCCGCACCGTCTTGATCACCGGCTGGCCGCCCTCGGGGGGATCGAGCTTCCGCCGCAGCCGGCTGACCAGGGTGTCGACGCTGCGGTCGGAGGGCGAGCCCAGACGGGCGCGCGACAATTCGAGGATCTGCTCGCGGCCGAGGACCCGTCCCGGATGGTCGAGGAACACGAGGAGGAGGTCGTACTCCGCGCCCGAGAGATCGACCCCGGCCCCCTCCGGATCGACGAGCGCGCGGCTGCGCAGATCGAGCCGCCAGCCTGCGAAGGTGAGGGTCGCCTGGCCGCGCGCGGCGAGGGGGGCCGGCGCGGCGACGGAACGGCGCAGGACGGCGCGGATCCGGGCGAGCAGCTCGGGGCGCCCGAACGGCTTGGCGATGTAGTCGTCGGCGCCGAGCTCCAGGCCGAGCACCCGGTCCGCTTCCTCGCCGCGCGCGCTGACGATGATCACCGGCACCCGGGACCGGGACCGCAGGGTGCGCAGCAGGTCGAGGCCCGAGGCGCCGGGCAGCATGACGTCGAGGAGAATCAGGTCGACGCCGGCCTCCGGCAGCAGCCGCCACAGCTCGGCGCCGCTCCGGCATCCGGTGACCCGGAAGCCGCTCTCGCGCAGGGCGCGGGTCACCAGCATGCGCATGCCGTCATCGTCCTCGACCAGGAGGACGTGGCCCGCCTCCGGCATCGGACCGGCGTCCTCGTTCGGGATCATGGCTCGACCTCGTTCGGTTGCGGGAAGGGGCGTCACCTCGGGACCAGCCGGAAATCAGGCGTGGCCGCAAGCGCGTTCCGCGGGCCCGCTGTGCGAGCCCGTTCCGCGAGCCCGTGCCGGTCCGGGTCCCGGCGCCGCGTCGTTCGCCCGGGTCCCTGAGACATCGCCGGGCTCGCCCTGCGCTTGGCGCGGGGGACGGGCGCTGCTATCTGCGGCGTTCAAATTCTTCACCCCCTTATGACCGTGCGCCGGGTCCGTCCGATGACGGCGGGCCGCGCGCGCCGGAGATCGCATCCTCGATGACAACGACCCCCATCGACAACATCCGCAATTTCTCCATCGTCGCGCATATCGACCACGGCAAGTCGACGCTCGCCGACCGGCTGATCCAGACCACCGGCACGGTGGCCCTGCGCGACATGAGCGAGCAGATGCTCGACTCGATGGACATCGAGAAGGAGCGCGGCATCACCATCAAGGCGCAGACGGTGCGCCTCGAGTACAAGGCCGAGGACGGCAAGGACTACGTCCTCAACCTGATGGACACGCCCGGCCACGTCGACTTCGCCTACGAGGTGTCGCGCTCGCTCGCCGCCTGCGAGGGCTCGCTACTGGTGGTGGACGCCTCCCAGGGCGTCGAGGCGCAGACGCTCGCCAACGTCTACCAGGCGCTCGACGCCAACCACGAGATCGTCCCCGTCCTCAACAAGATCGACCTGCCGGCGGCGGAGCCCGAGCGCATCCGCGCCCAGATCGAGGAGGTGATCGGCATCGACGCCTCCGAGGCGGTGGCGATCTCGGCCAAGAGCGGCCTCAACATCGAAGCGGTGCTGGAGGCCATCGTCACCCGCCTGCCGCCGCCCAAGGGCGACCGCGACGCGCCCCTGAAGGCGCTCCTCGTCGACAGCTGGTACGACGTCTATCTCGGCGTCGTCGTGCTGGTGCGCATCGTCGACGGCGTCCTCAAGAAAGGCATGAACATCCGCATGATGCGGGCCGATGCCGTCCACGGCGTCGACAAGATCGGCGTGTTCCGGCCCAAGATGGCCGATATCGGCGAGCTCGGCCCCGGCGAGGTCGGCTTCTTCACCGGCTCGATCAAGGAGGTGGCCGACACCCGCGTCGGCGACACGCTCACGGAGGACAAGCGCCCCTGCGAGGAGATGCTGCCGGGCTTCAAGGACGTGCAGTCGGTGGTGTTCTGCGGCCTGTTCCCCGTGGACGCGGCCGAGTTCGAGACCCTGCGCAGCGCCATGAGCAAGCTCCGGCTCAACGACGCCTCGTTCTCCTACGAGATGGAGACCTCCGCCGCGCTCGGCTTCGGCTTCCGCTGCGGCTTCCTCGGGCTGCTCCACCTGGAGATCATCCAGGAGCGCCTGGAGCGCGAGTTCAACCTCGACCTGATCTCCACGGCGCCTTCCGTGGTCTATCGCCTGCAGATGACGGACGGTTCGCTCAAGGAGCTGCACAACCCGGCCGACATGCCGGACGTGATGAAGATCACCGCCATCGAGGAGCCCTGGATCCGCGCCACCATCCTCACCCCCGACGAGTATCTCGGCGGCGTGCTGAAGCTCTGCCAGGACCGGCGCGGCACCCAGGTCGACCTCAACTACGTGGGAAAACGCGCCATGGTCGTCTACGACCTGCCGCTGAACGAGGTGGTGTTCGACTTCTACGACCGCCTGAAGTCGATCTCGAAGGGCTACGCCTCCTTCGACTACCACATCTCCGACTACCGCGAGGGCGAACTCGTGAAGATGTCGATCCTGGTCAATGCCGAGCCGGTCGACGCCCTCTCGATGCTGGTCCACCGCACCCGCGCCGAGCATCGCGGCCGGGCCATGTGCGAGAAGCTGAAGGATCTCATCCCGCGCCACCTGTTCCAGATCCCGGTCCAGGCGGCGTTGGGGGGCAAGATCATCGCCCGCGAGACCATCAAGGCCCTGTCCAAGGACGTGACCGCCAAGTGCTACGGCGGCGACATCTCGCGCAAGCGCAAGCTCCTCGACAAGCAGAAGGAGGGCAAGAAGAAGATGCGCCAGTTCGGCAAGGTCGAGATCCCGCAGGAGGCGTTCATCGCCGCCCTGAAGATGGACGATTGAGCCGGCCCGTCCGGAAAGGGGACTCCCCGTTGGACCCGAACGCGCCCATCCCGCTGACCGTCCTGATCCGGACGCTGAACGAGGCGGACCGCATCGAGGCGGCGATCCGCTCGGCCCTGCCGCTGAAGTGCGAGATCCTCGTCATCGACGCGGGTTCGACGGACGCGACCGTGTCCATCGCCCAATCCCTCGGCGCGCGGGTGGTGGTGAACCCCTGGAAGGGGTTCGGGCCGCAGCGGCGCTTCGGCGAGGCGCTCTGCGCCCACGACCACGTCTTCAGCGTCGATGCCGACGAGATCCTGACGCCGGAGATCGTCCGGGAGATCCGGGGGATCTTCCTGGCGCCCAAAGTCCCGGGCCGGATCCCGGCGCTGATGATCGTCCGCAAGGCGATGGTGCTGCCCCACCACGCGCGTCCCTCGCCCTGGGCCTTCTGCACCGAGAACGTCTACCTCTACGACCGGCGCGTCGCCCGCACGACCGACAACCCGAACTGGGACAAGCTCGCGATCGGCACGGACGAGAAGCCGGTGACGATCCGGTCCGTGGTCTGGCACCACACCTTTCGCGATTGGAACCACGCCATCGCCAAGTCGAACTACGTCGGGCAGCTCGCCGCCGACACGCAGCCCATCGGCTCGCGGTTCGAGACCGGCCTGCGGCTGGTGTTCGAGTACCCCCTGAACTTCCTGAAGTTCTACCTCCTGCGGCGCTTCTTCCTCGCCGGCCTCGACGGCTTCGTGATGGCGAGCGTGCTCGCCTATGGCCGCTTCATCCGGATCGCGAAGATGCACGAGGCGACCCGCGGCCAGCCCTCGACGGGGCTGCCCTTCCTGCGCCGGGCCAAGCGCCCCGCGCCGGACGCCCCGGCCGGACCCGGCTGAGGCGGCGACCCCGGCCGCGCGCCGCCGTCCCCAGCCGATCGCGGCCGCCGGATCGCCCCGGCCACATCCGCGACGCATTCCCCCTGCTCCTGATCGCGGTTGACCCCCGCCCCCGGCGCCCGGCTTGCCGGGCGGATCGGGGCGCGGCACGGTCGGCTTGGCCATACGCGTCGCGGTTCCGCCGAAGGATCGGCCCATCGCGCGACGGAACGACGGGACGTCCGGGATGATCAGGGACACGGGGAATGCCGCCCACGGCACGGCGGATGCGGGGTCCGGCGGGCGGACGGGCTTCCTGAGCCGCCGCGCCTTCCTGGCCGGCACCGGGGCGGGTCTCGGCGCCCTCGGGCTCGCCGGCTGCGTCTCCTCCGACGGCGCCCTGCGCGCCGAGGCGGCCAGGACCTACGGCCCGATGCCGGGCGAGAAGTTCCCGATCCCGGCGACCGACATCAGCAGGCTCGATCCGAAATACTTCCGCCGCACGGTCCCGTACGAGACCCGGGAAGCCGCCGGCACGATCATCGTCGATCCGGCCAATTACTACGTCTACCGCGTCGAGGGCGACGGGACCGCGACCCGCTACGGCGCCAATGTCGGCCGCGACGGCTTCCGGTGGAGCGGCGACGCCTATGTCGGGCGCAAGTCCGAATGGGCGACCTGGACCCCGCCCAAGGAGATGATCCGGCGCCAGCCCGAGGCGGCCAAGTACGCCCGCGGCATGCCCGGCGGCCTCGACAACCCCCTCGGCGCCCGCACGCTGCACCTCTACCAGAACGGCGCCTACACGCTCTACACGATCTACGCCTCGAGCGAGCCCGACACGATCGGCTCGGGCATCACCAGCGGCTGCGTCGGCCTGCTGAGCCAGGACATGATCGATCTCTACGCCCGCACGCCGGTGAAGACGAAGGTCGTCGTCCTGCCGGCCTGAGGGCGGCCCCTGCGCGACGGACGGGCTCAGCGCGGCGCGGCCATCCGCAGGGTCCCGCGGCCGGCCGCCTTGGCCGCGTAGAGGGCCGCGTCGGCGTCGCTGAACAGGTCCGCGGGCGCCGACCACGCCGCCCGCGCGATGCCCACGGAGGCGCCGAAGCGCAGGCGCCGGCCGCCGTGGAGGACGGGCTCGTGCAGGGCGGCGACGATCCGCCGGCCGAGCGCCTCGCAGAGGGCCGCATCGGCCTCCCGCCGGAGCAGGACCGCGAACTCGTCCCCGCCGATCCGGGCGACGAGGTCGGCCTCGTGGCAGATCTCGCGCAGCCGCCGGGCCGCTTCCCGCAGGCAGGCATCGCCCACGGCGTGCCCATGGGTGTCGTTGATCGCCTTGAAGCCGTCGAGGTCGACCAGCATCAGCGCGCCGGTCTCGGAAAGCTCCGCCAGCCGGCCGTCGAACACCGTCCGGTTGGCGAGGCCCGTCATGCCGTCGAACTCGGCGAGGCGGCGCGTGCGGTCCGCCAGCAGCTTCTGCTTGGTGATGTCCTGCTTGAACCCGAACAGGCGGACCGGAACGCCGCCTTCCGCTTCCACCGTCGCGGTGATCCGGATCCAGCGCCGGCTGCCGCGCCGCGCGACGATCTCGGATTCCAGGGTGAACGAGGACCGGCGGCCGATGGCCTCCGCCCGCACCGCCTCGAGCTGGCGGCGCGCCTCCGCGGTGTAGCAGGCGAGGGTGTTCCGGCGGATCAGTGCCGATCCGCGCGGGAACTCGAAGAGGTCGTAGACGCCCCCGCTCCAGGACAGCGTCTCGCTCGGCAGGTCGCAGTGCCAGAGGCCGATCCCCGCCTCGGCAGAGGCCCGCTCGAAGACGCGCGTCCGGTCGGCGAGGGCATCGGCCTGACGTTGGATCAGGGCCGCCTGGGCGGCGAGTTCGCCGCGCAGCGCGAGGATCGTCGCGGTGTCGTGCCAGCGCTGCGCCGCCGCGGCGTCGACGGCATGGGTGGCCACGCGGAGGGCGGCGGAGGCCAGGCGTCCGCGACGCGGTATCCGCAGCGGATCGGTGGGATCACCGGAAGACGTCAAGGGTCGTGCCCCGTTCGAGCCGAGGCACGAGACCCGAATCGCGCGAAGATCGCCGTCAGCGAGCTCCCCGGTTCCGAGATGTCCTCAGGTGCCCACGATAGGGGCAGCCAGGTTAACGGAGGTTAACCGCCGCCGCGCGTCCTGTCACGCTTCGCCTATTCGGCGGTCTTGTCCGCGTCCTGGGCCTCGGCCTTGTCGACCGGCGGCTCGGCACTCGCGACGGACTTGCGCTCGAGCATCGGCTGCAGGCGCTCCGCCAGCTGCTGTCCGAGGTGGCGGGTATAGGCGTTCTGGAAGTAGCGGGCGCCGGTGCCGCGGCCGTAGAGCCGGTCATGGGCCTGGATCATCGCGTCGACTTCCGGGCGGCACAGGAAGCCGGTGACGCCGGCGGCCTCGTACCAGCGGCCCGCCCGGGCGTGCCGGGTGGCGGCCGGATTGGACAGCACGGTCTCGGCGAAGCACGCCGTCGCCGACCGCTCGAGGGGCGACATCACCGCGTGGGGTTGGGCCGGATTGCGCCCTGCCGCCTGCGCCGCGGCGCCCCATCCCAAGGCCGTCACCAACGCGCCGAACAGCAAAGCCTTCATCGTCGGAAGCCCCGTGCGAACTCGATCTCGATCCGACGCGAGTATTCACCAGGGATTGGGTCCGGAGAAGGGCGGAAGTCCGGCACTCCGGCGTCGGACGACGATCGGCGCGCGGTTGTGGCGCGCTCATCACAGGGTGGCCCGTCAGCCCCGGCGCTCGGCGTTCCAGCGCCCGCTGCAGGCGATCAGGCCGGTGGTGGTCCAGGTGCCGTTGCCGGTGCCCGAGCGGCCGAGCCGCCCGACCACGTCGGCGGCGTCGCTTCCGCGGGAGATCACGGCCCGCACGGCGCCGCTCTGGGAGACCCGCCCGTTGATGTTGAACTCGCCGCCGGCATAGCTCGCCTCGCCCCGCCGGATCTGCACGCCGTAGCGATAGGCCCGGTCGCAGGGGCCGTCGAGGGTGACCACCTCGATGCTCCAGGTGCCGTCGTAGCGATTCGGCACCTGGACCTTCTTCTTGGCGGCGTCGGCGACCCCGGCGGAGGCGGTCAGGAGGGCGAGGGTGGTCACCGCGAGGGCTGCGCGTCGCATGGCATTCCGTTCGTGTTTCGACTCGACTGGGCCGAGAACGAGCAGGGCCGCCCGTCGGTTGCGTCCCTACGCGTTCGTCGCGTGCGCCAGCGCTCCCGTGAGCAGCGCCAGGACGTCGCCGCCGGCATGGAGCTCGCCGTCGACGCCGGCCGCCTTCAGGGGCTCGGCGAGGTCGCCCGCCTTGCCGGCGAGGTACAGGGTGGCGGCGCCCGCGGCCTTCAGCGCCCGGGCGGCCTCCACCGCGTGGGCGGCGTAGAGGGCGTCGGAGGAGCACAGGCAGGCGATGCGGGCGCCCGAGGCGCGGAACGCCTCCGCCAGGGCCGCCGGATCGGTGAAGCCCTCCTGGTTCACCGCCTCGATGCCGCCGGCCGCGAAGGCGTTGGCGGCGAAGGTCGAGCGGGCGTTGAAGACCGCCACCGGACCGAGATTGGCCAGGAACACCGAGGGGCGGCGGCCGCTCGCCGCGAGCGCCGCGTCGGAGGCGTCGCGCAGGGCCTCGTAGGGCTCGGCGAGGCGCAGGGACGGCAGGGGCGTGCCGGTCATGGTCTGACCGCGGCCGAAGCCGGCGGCCGGGGGCGCCGCCACGGGGGCGACCTCCAGCACCGTGACGGGCTTCTCCGCGAGGTAGGGGAACTCGCTGGCGCCGGTCAGGGCCTCGCGCCGGGTGGCGACGTTCCGAGCGCGGGTCGCCCGCGTCGCGGCGATCCGCTTCTGGATCGCGCCGGTCCGCAGGCTGGCGACGATGCCGCCCTCGTCCTCGATCTCCTGGAAGGCGGCCCAGGCGGCCGTGGTCAGCTCGCCCGTCAGCGTCTCGAAGCTGCCGGCGCCGGCGGCCGGGTCGGCGACGCGGGCGAGGTTCGATTCCTCGATGAGGACGATCTGGCTGTTGCGCACCACGCGCCGCGCGAAGGCGTCGCTCAGGCCCAGAGCCGCCGTGTAGGGCAGGGCGGTGATCGCGTCGGCGCCGCCGAGGCCGGCCGAGCAGGCGGCCATGGCGGTGCGCAGGATGTTCACGAAGGGATCGCGGCGGGTCATCATCCGCCAGGCGGTCTCGGCATGGAGGCGCAGGGGCCGGGGCGCGAGGCCGCAGGCCGATTCCACCCTGGCCCAGAGCCGGCGCATGGCCCGGAACTTGGCGATGGTCAGGAACTCGTCGGCATCGGCGGTGAGCAGCACCGCGACGGCATCCCGGGCGCGCTCCAGCGGGTGCCCGTCGGCCTCCAGGGCGCGCAGGTAGTCCACGGCGGTGGCGAGCACGGCCGCGAGTTCGGCGGCCTCGCTGGCTCCGGCCTCGTGATAGGGCCGGCCGTCGGCGAGGCAGGCGCGTCCCGTGAAGCCCTCGGCGTCGAAGGCCGCGAGGGTGCGGCCGATCTCGGCGCCGTAATTCTCCGCCAGGGACCCGCCGGCGGCGAGGGTGCCGACGGGGTCGAGGCCGAGGTCGAGGTCGAGGCCCTTCAGGGTCTCGCCGCGGGCCTTGACCACGTCCTTGATCAGGAAGGCGGCCTCGATCCCGCGCGCGCCCGCATCGAGGCGGGCGGCGATCAGCGGCAGCATCACGTTGCCGAGAGCCGCGTCGAGGTCGGCGGCGTTCGTGGCGGTGAGGCCGTAGCCGCGGGCGGCGGGGGCGCCGGCGAAGACCAGGGCGAGGGCGTCGGTACCGCCCTCCAGGTCGGCGAGGGCGAGGGCGCTCGCCTGGGTTCCGTCCGGGTGGTCGACCCGCTGGGACACGCGCCACGGGCTGGGCGCCCGCACGGGCTGCGCCACCGGCGCGGCCGCGTCGTAGAGGGGCTCGATGCGGATGCCGTCGGCGGTCTTCGAGACGAGGCGCTTCTCGAAATCCCCGCCCTTCAGGACGCCGTCGACGAGGCCGAGCCAGCGCTCGCGGGTCGCGGGCGGAAACAGGTCGGCGAGGGGACGGTCTTCCATCGGGGTTGGCCTCCGCATGTGCTCGGCTCCGGCCGAACCGCTCGGCCGGAGCCGAGCGCGGCCGGGCCGTCTTTGCGGACAGCCCTTGCACGAGGCGGCGCGCGGACGCAATCGCCTCGCCCGGCTGTATTCTTTATCCCGGCCGATCCGGGGATCGGCCTCCGCGCTTCAGCCGAAGAGGATCAAGCCGGCGAAACCGAGGGAGCCGACGATGATGCGCCACCAGGCGAACAGCCGGAACCCGTGCGAGGCGACGTAGTCGAGCACCGTGCGCACCACGATGAAGGCCGAGATGAAGGCGACGATGAAGCCGATGATGATCAGGCCGGTGTCGTCCCGCGAGAGGTTCTTGTAGTTGTCGAGCAGGTCCTTGGCGAAGGCCCCCGCCATGGTGGGGATCGCGAGGTAGAACGAGAACTCGGTGGCCGAGCGCTTGTCGGCGCCCATCAGCATCGCGCCCACGATGGTGGCGCCCGAGCGCGACACGCCCGGGATCATCGCGATGCACTGGAACAGGCCGATCTTGAAGTCCATCGGCAGGGTGAAATCGAAGACGTCGCGCTTCTTCACCTCGAGTTCGGTCTCGTCGAGGACGAGCAGGACGATGCCGCCGGCCACCAGGGTCGCGCAGACGATCCAGGGGTTGAAGAGGTAGTACTTGATGTATTTCGAGAAGAGGCCGCCGATGATCGCCGCCGGCAGGAACGCCAGCAGGATGCCGAGGACGAAGCGGCGCGCCTTGGGGTCGTTGGGCAGCGACAGGGTGATGCCGAGGAGCCGGCGGAAATAGACCGCCAGGATCGCCAGGATGGCGCCGAGCTGGATCAGCACCTCGAAGGTGTTGTTGGGCGATTCGAAGCCGATGAAGTGGCCGACGAGGAGCTGGTGCCCGGTCGACGAGACGGGGATGAACTCGGTCGCCCCCTCCACCACGGCGAGCACGACCGCCTTCGCGATGCCCATCGCATCCATCATCTCAGCGCCTCGACGGTTGGGGTGTTTCGTGGGACCGGGCCGGCCCGAAGCGGGTGGTGCATCCACCTTCCGCGGCCTTCGCGGATCGGGGCCGATCCGTCAAGGTTGACGGATGGTTATCGCCTTCGCGACGAGCGTGTTAATGAGGCGGCAACCATCGGGCCATAAGTGTCATCGCTGCCGACCCTCCTCGCGGGGTCTCGACGCGGCCCGTCCCCCGGCAAACCCTCCCCGTGCGAAACGGCCTCGATGGCGACGCTTTACCACTCTCCCTTCTGCCCGCATTCCCGCTTCATCCGCCTCGTCCTGTCCGAAATGGGCATGGAGCCGACGCTGATGGAGGAGCGTGCCTGGGACCGGCGCGAGGCCTTCCTGCTGATCAACCCGGCCGGGACGACGCCGGTGCTGGTGGAGCAGACCGGGCTCGCCGTGCCGGGGGCCGGCATCATCGCCGAGTATCTCGACGAGACCCGCGGGCTGGGCCTGAGCGGCCGGCGCCTCCTGCCCGAGACCACGGCGGCCCGGGTCGAGGTGCGCCGCCTGCTCGACTGGTTCCTGGTCAAGTTCAACGCCGAGGTGACCGAGTACCTCGTCACCGAGAAGATCTCGAAGCGCTTCATGAACAGCGCCAACGGCGGCGGTCCGCCGGACATGAACGCCATTCGCGCCGCGCGCACCAACGTGCGCTACCACATGAAGTATATCGGCTACCTGATGTCCCGCCGGAAATGGCTGGCGGGCGACCATCTGACCTATGCGGATCTCGCGGCGGCGGCCCACCTGTCGTGCGTGGATTATCTCGGCGACGTGCCATGGGACGAGGACGAGACGGCGAGGGACTGGTACGCGCGGGTGAAGTCGCGCCCGTGCTTCCGCACCCTGCTGGCCGACCGGGTGCCGGGCATGGCTCCGGCGGACCATTACGCGAACCTAGATTTTTGAACGCACCGCCGCAGGCGCGCGCCGCGAGCCGAGCGCCGCAGGCATCCGCCGCGAAAAAGGCGCCGCGAAAGATCCTCGCGGGCGCCGACCTGCGCCGGGCGGTCGAGGCGCGCGCCCGCCTCCTCGGCTTCGAGGCCGTCCGCGTCACCCGGCCGGACGCGGTCCCCGAACTCCAGGCCCGGCTGCCCGCCTGGCTCGCCGCCCGGCACCACGGCGGGATGGACTGGATGGCCGAGCGCGCCGACCAGCGCGCCGACCCCGCCACCCTGTGGCCCGGCGTCCGCAGCGTGGTCATGCTCGGCATGAATTACGGCCCCGCGGCCGACCCCCTCGCGGTGCTGGCGCGGACGGACCGGGGTGCCATCGCGGCCTACGCCCAGCGGCGGGACTACCACGAGGTGGTCAAGGGCAAGCTGAAGGAACTCGGCGGCTACCTGTCGGCCAAGGGCGACGTCCGCGTGAAGGTCTTCGTCGACACGGCGCCCGTGATGGAGAAGCCCCTGGCGGCCGCGGCCGGCCTCGGCTGGCAGGGCAAGCACACGGTGCTGGTCTCGCGGGCGCTCGGCAACTGGCTGCTGCTGGGCGCGATCTACACCTCCGCCGAGCTGGAGCCGGACGCGCCCGAGTCCGACCATTGCGGCTCGTGCCGGCGCTGCCTCGACATCTGCCCGACCGACGCCTTCCCGGCGCCCTACCAGCTCGATGCCCGCCGCTGCATCGCCTACCTCACCATCGAGCATGCCGGGCCGATCCCGACGGAGTTCCGCGCCGCCATCGGCAACCGGGTCTTCGGCTGCGACGACTGCCTGGCGGTCTGTCCCTGGAACAAGTTCGCCGCCACGGCCGCCGCGGGCCGCATGGCCGCGCGCGCAGACCTCGCCGCTCCGCCCCTGGCCGACCTCGCCGGCCTCGACGAGGCGGCCTTCCGCGCGCGCTTCGCCGGCACGCCGGTCAAGCGCACCGGGCGCGACCGCTTCCTGCGCAACGTGCTCATCGCGATCGGCAACTCCGGCCAGCCCGCGCTCGCCGGCGCCGCGGAGGCGAACCTCGCCGATCCGTCGCCCCTGGTGCGCGGCATGGCGGTGTGGGCCCTCGGCCGCCTCGTCGCCCGGTCGCGGCTGCGGGACCTTTTCAACGCCCGGGGTTTGGGCGAAACCGACGACGCCGTCCGGGCCGAGTGGCGCCTCGCCCTCGACCCCGCCGGCCCCGAGACGACAGGACCCGCCGCTCCATGAATCGCTTGACATGAATCTGTTCGTCTTCGGCCTCGGCTTCACCGCCCGCCGCTTCGTGGCGCGCGCCCGCGACCGCTTCGACACGGTGCGCGCCACGGTCACCGATCCGGCGCGGACCGGGCCCGGCGACATCGCCGAGCTTCGGGCCTTCGGACCCGATTCCGACGACCCCCGCATCGCCGCCGACCTCGCCGACACGGATGTGCTCCTCGTCTCGGCCCCTCCGGTCCGCGACCTCGACACGACCCTCGCGGTATACCGCGACGCGATCGCGAACAGCCGCATCGGCTGGATCGGCTACCTCTCCACCATCGGCGTCTACGGCGATCACCACGGCGACTGGATCGACGAGGACACGGCCCCGAGCCCGGTCAG
This sequence comes from Methylobacterium sp. M6A4_1b, assembly GCF_053345175.1. Classification (NCBI taxonomy): domain Bacteria; kingdom Pseudomonadati; phylum Pseudomonadota; class Alphaproteobacteria; order Hyphomicrobiales; family Methylobacteriaceae; genus Methylobacterium; species Methylobacterium sp. M6A4_1b. The sequence continues at coordinate 102,634 of NZ_JBKEZQ010000007.1, read as the reverse complement.
CGGCCGCTCGCAGGGCCGCCTCGCCGTCGAGGCGGCCTGGCTGTCCCTCGGGCGCGAGACCGGCAAGCCCGTCCAGGTGTTCCGCCTCTCGGGCATCTACGGCCCGGGCCGCAACCCGATCGTGAAGCTGCGCGAGGGTAAGTCGCAGCGGATCATCAAGCCGGGTCAGGTGTTTAACCGCATCCACGTGGACGACATTGCCACGACGCTGCTGGCCTCGATCGACCGGCCGCGTAACGGCGCCGTCTACAACGTCACCGACGACGAGCCGACGCCGCCGCAGGTGGTCACCGAATACGCCGCCAAGCTCGCCGGCCTGCCGCTGCCGCCGGAGGTCGATTTCGAGACCGCCGATCTCAGCCCGATGGCGCGCAGCTTCTACGGCGAGAACAAGAGGGTGCGGAACCACCGCATCCGCCAGGAGCTCGGCGTCGACCTCGCCTATCCGACGTACCGGGAAGGCCTCGCCGCCCTGGTGGCGGATGCGCGGACCTGAGACCCGCTCAGGCCGCCTGCCGATTCGCTGGCACGCCGAAATGGTCGCGATAGCGCGCTGCGATGGCCGAGACGGGCAGCACCACGAAGACGTCGGTGGTGCCGAACTGGCGGTCCACCACCGCCCCATCGCCGAAGGTGGCCCCGACGCGCAGGTAGCCCTTGATCAGCGGCGGCAGCGCCTGTAGCGCCGCCTTCGGGTCGACGGCCTCGCGCGCCAGGCGGTTCATCGCGACGTAGCGCTCCGGCAGGGCGCGGGCGCACCATCCCTCGGCGGCGCGGGCGTGGTGATGGAGGAAGCTCAACGGCAGGGCCAGGCGCTCGGGGTCTGTCCCCTCCAGGCTGGCGCAGCCGAGCATGGCGTCGATGCGGTGATGCTGGACATAGGCCCAGATGCCGGCCCAGAGCAGTTCCACCGTCCGCTTGGTCCGGTAGGGCTTGAGAACGCAGGAGCGTCCGAGTTCGAGGAAGCGCGCGCCCGGATTGGAAGCCATCATCGGGGCGATGTCGTACTCGCCAGCGGTGTAGAAGCCGAAATGGCGGTCGGCCGCCTCCTGGCGCAGGAGCCGGTAGGTGCCGACCACCTTCGGTCGGGTCCGGCCGAAAGGCTTGTTTGCGAAGGGTGAGGCATCCACGGCGGCGTGATCGATGACGAGGAGGTGATCGCAGATCGCGTCGTAATCGTCGATGTCCCGCCGCGACAGCATCGCGAGTCCGCTCGGGATGGCCGACATCTCCTCGTAGAACACCCGGTAGCGCAGGCGCTGTGCCCGCCGGATCTCGGAGACCGTCGTGGCGAGCCGCACTTCCAGGGTGCCGATGCGGCCGAGCGTCGGCGCCAGGCCGGGCGCGGCCAGGGGCTTCCTGAGACGGGGCTTGAACCGGATCGGCGCCGTCCCCGGCGGAAGCAGCAGGCCGCGCGGATGAAAGGCGGGCAGACCGGCACGGCCCGCCTCGGCGGTGCGCTGCTTCAGCCTGGCGAAAGGGGCGTGCACGTGCGCCTCCCAGCCATTGAGCCACGCCGTGGAGGCATCGCGCGCGAAGTTCGGGACCATCGTCCAATCCGCCCTGTCGGGACACCGAGGCGGCTCCGCGGGAGCCCCTGGCCTCGTGCCTTCGGGAGGTCACAAAATCACGAAGCCCACACCCTTTTATGACAGGGATTACTGTTTTTCCAGAGGGGTTTGCAGGGGATGAGAGCCGGCCCTTCGGCGATGTCCAGATGGGTAGTCGCCGAAGGATCGGACCCGTATGATCTCAGACGAACTGGTTCAGGCCCGGGATCGAGCCGACGATCGGTCCCATCACGTCCTCGCCGGCCTTCTCGCGACCATAGGCGAACAACTCCTGGCCGAGGGGCTGCATCTGGCCCATCGGTACGCCGGCCGACATCAGCTTCTGGCCCAAGGCCATGACACCGCCGCCGCCCATCATGCCGCCGAGCATGCTCATCAGGCCGCCGCCGCCCTCGCCGGTATTGGACTCGGCGATCGCGGTCTCGGATCCCGGCAGGGCGCTGAGCAACTGGCTCACCTCGGTGGCGGGTCCCTCCTTCTGGAGGAAGGCCAGAATGTGGGCAATGGCGGTCTGGGCCGTCGCGGCATCGAGGCCGGTCCGGGTCGTGACGCGGGCGATCAACTCTTCCATCTCAAACGGGCTCCTGGGTGGCCGTGTGTTCCGCGCGGCCGGGATTGCTGCTCGGTCGGGATGTTGTCCTTCCGGCCTCCCCGTCCCGAAATCAAGGCCGCCCCGCGAAGCGCTGGAAAATGCCGCGGTCGCGGCCCATAACCGTCAAGGTCGATGCCGCCGCGCCCAGGCCGGCGAAGTGGAGCGGACGGTCATGCAGGACGACGGCACGATCCTGGTGGGCAAGGCGCCGCTGAAGGACGGGAGCCTGAAGCCCGAGGGCCTCACCCTCCGGCTCGCCAACCGACACGGTCTGGTGGCGGGGGCCACCGGCACCGGCAAGACGGTGACCCTGCAGGTGCTGGCGGAGGGCTTCTCCAACGCCGGTGTCCCCGTCTTCGCCGCCGACATCAAGGGAGACCTCTCCGGCCTCGCGGCGGCCGGGGAGTCGAAGCCGGCCTTCGTCAAGCGCGCCGAGGAACTGGGGATCCCCTACGAGCCCGACCGGTTCCCGACGGTGTTCTGGGACCTGTTCGGAGACCAGGGTCACCCGATTCGCTGCACCGTCATCGAGATGGGACCCCTGTTGCTCGCGCGCCTGCTGGAGCTCAACGATACACAGGAGGGCGTGCTGAACATCGCCTTCCGGGTCGCCGACGACAACAAGTGGCCGGTCCTCGACCTCAAGGACCTGCGCGCCCTGCTCCTCTATCTCACCGAGAATTTGAAGGCGGTCTCGGGCCAGTACGGCAACGTCTCGGCGGCTTCGGTCGGCGCCATCCAGCGCCAGCTCCTGATGCTGGAGAATCAGGGCGCCGACCGCTTCTTCGGCGAACCGGCCCTCGATCTCAATGATTTCATGCGGGTCGATCGCGAAGGGCGCGGCGTCGTCAACATCCTGGCCGCCGACAAGCTGATGCAGCGGCCCCGTCTCTACGCCTCGTTTCTGCTCTGGATGCTCTCCGAGCTGTTCGAGCAGCTGCCCGAGGTCGGCGACCTCGACAAGCCCAAACTCGTCTTCTTCTTCGACGAGGCGCATCTGCTGTTCGACGACGCCCCGAAGGCCCTCCTCGATGCGGTGGAGCAGGTGGTGCGCCTCATCCGCTCGAAGGGGGTCGGCGTCTACTTCGTCACGCAAAATCCTCTCGATGTGCCGGAATCCGTCCTGGGCCAGCTCGGCAACCGGGTGCAGCACGCGCTGCGCGCCTTCACGCCGCGTGATCAACGCGCCGTGAAGGCCGCGGCCGAGACGTTTCGCCAGAATCCCGGCTTCGACGTCGCCCGGGCGATCACCGAGCTCGGCGTCGGCGAGGCGCTGGTGAGCTTCCTGGAGGCCAAGGGGACGCCCTCGGTCGTGGAACGTGCCCTGATCGCCCCGCCCCAGGGCCGCGTCGGCCCGATCACGCCTGCCGAGCGCGCCGACCTCATCGCGAAGAGCCCGGTGCGGGGCAAGTACGACCAGTCGGTCGACAACGAGAGCGCCTACGAGATGCTCGCGGCCCGCAAGGGCCTCGACGGCGCCGGCCCGGACGGGGCCGAGCCTGCAGAGGGGGGGCTGGGTGGCATGCTCGGCGGTTGGCTCGGAGGCGTCCTCGGCTCGAAGCCCACGGGCAAGGGCGGCCGCCGTCCGGCCCCGGGCCTCGCCGAGCAAGTCCTCGGCAACGCCGCTCGCTCCATGGCCCGTAAGGTCGGGACCGAAGTTGGTAACGCGATCTTGCGGAACGTGCTGGGTGGGCTGACGAAGCGCTAGGGTGTCGGGCACCGACGCGGTGCGCCAGCATTGACAAATTACCCCGTCACCGCCTATCCACCGCCTCTCGCGCGGCTTCCTCGACGGAGTCCGCGCGTTTCGCGTTCGCCCCCGGCTCGATCCGATGGTGCGGATGACCTGAACAAGAAGACGGTCCAGGATTCGCCGCGAGGTGCGCCGGAGGCCGGCAGAGAACACGAAGAGAGAATGATGTTCGCAGTCATCAAGACGGGCGGCAAGCAGTATCGCGTTGCCGCCAACGACACCATCACGATCGCCACCCTCGAGGGCGAGGCCGGTTCGGCCGTCACCTTCGGTGATGTGCTCCTGTTCACGAACGGCGAAGGCGCCACCCAGGTCGGCGCGCCGCTGCTCTCCGGCATCAGCGTCACCGGCGAGATCGTCAGCCACGGTCGCGACGCGAAGGTCATCGCCTTCAAGAAGCGGCGCCGTCAGAACTCCCGCCGCAAGCGCGGTCACCGTCAGCACCACACGGTGGTTCGCATCACCGGCATCAGCGCCTGACGGTTCGACCTGAGATCCCAGATTCGGAGTAAGTCCCCATGGCCCATAAAAAAGCAGGCGGCTCGTCCCGCAACGGCCGCGATTCGGCCGGCCAGCGCCTCGGCGTCAAGAAGTTCGGTTCGGAAGCCGTCATTCCGGGCAACATCATCGTGCGCCAGCGCGGCACCAAGTGGCACCCCGGCACCAATGTCGGTATCGGCACCGACCACACCCTGTTCGCCAAGGCCGCCGGCCGGGTGCTGTTCGAGACGAAGCGCGGCCGCGCCTTCGTCACCGTCGTGCCGATGCAGGAAGCCGCCGAGTAAGGCGCTTCCCCGGGGCCTCCCGTCAGGCAGGCCCGACCACCAGATGATCCCGGGGAAGATGGGAAACCGTCTTCCCCGTCGTCGTTTCGGCGACGCCTTCACATCCTGATGCCCGAACGAAGCCGAGCCCGCCCGTGAAATTTCTCGACGAAGCCAAGGTCTATGTCCGCTCCGGCGACGGTGGCGCCGGCTGCGTGGCCTTCCGCCGCGAAAAGTTCATCGAGTTCGGCGGCCCCAACGGCGGCGATGGCGGGCGCGGCGGCGACGTCTGGGTCGAGTGCGTCGACGGCCTCAACACCCTGATCGACTATCGCTACCAGCAGCACTTCAAGGCCAAGAAGGGCGAGCACGGCATGGGCTCGAACCGCCACGGGGCCAACGGCGCCGACGTGGTACTGAAGGTACCGGCCGGCACCGAGATCCTGGCCGAGGACGGCGAAACCCTGATCGCCGACATGACCCATGTCGGCCAGCGCGTACGCTTGGCCAAGGGCGGCAATGGCGGCTTCGGCAACGCCTACTTCACCACCTCGACCAACCGGGCTCCGAAGCACGCCAACCCCGGGCTGGAAGGCCACGAGCAGTGGGTCTGGCTGCGCCTGAAGCTCATCGCCGATGCGGGCCTCGTCGGCTTGCCCAATGCGGGCAAGTCCACTTTCCTCGCCACCGTGACGGCGGCCAAGCCCAAGATCGCCGATTATCCCTTCACGACGCTGCACCCGGGCCTGGGCGTGGTGCGCTCCGACGAGCGCGAATTCGTCCTCGCCGACATCCCGGGCCTGATCGAGGGCGCCCATGACGGGGTCGGACTCGGAGACAAGTTCCTGGCGCACGTGGAGCGCTGCCGGGTGCTGCTGCACCTCGTGGAAGCCACCAACGAGCATGCCGGGCAGACCTACAAGCTCGTCCGGCGCGAACTCCAGGCCTACGGCCACGGCCTCGACGAGAAGCCCGAAATCGTTGCGCTCTCGAAGGCCGACGTGGTCGATCCGGACGTGCTCAAGGAGCAGGTCGCTCGTCTGAAGCGCGCCTCGAAGAAGAAACCCCTGGTCCTGTCGTCGGCCACCGGCCTCGGCGTGCAGGATGCCTTGCGAGCCCTCGCCCGCGAGATGGACGAGGCCAGACTTGCCGAGGCCGAGGCGCGGCCGGCCGAGGCGTGGCAACCCTGAGGGGAGGCTCCAAGCCCTTGTGCGAAGGGCGACCGGTCGTCACAAGCGGACCATCGTCCTCCCGCCGACGCTGCCGATGACCTCCGACATCCAGATCCCCAACCTCCAAGATTTCCGTCGCATCGTCATCAAGGTCGGCTCGGCCCTCCTAGTCGACCGGATGCGCGGGCGCCTGCGCCATGCGTGGCTGAGCGCGCTCGCCGAAGACATCGCAGACCTTCATGCCAGCGGGGCCGACGTGCTCGTGGTCTCCTCCGGCGCCATCGCACTGGGTCGCACGGTGCTCGGCTACCCGCCCGGGACCCTGCGCCTGGAGGAAAGCCAGGCGGCGGCGGCCGTCGGGCAGATCGCCCTGGCGCGGCACTGGTCGGAGGCTTTGGGACATCACGGCATCGCGGCCGGCCAGATCCTGGTGACGCCCCAGGACACCGAGGAGCGCCGGCGCTACCTCAATGCCCGTGCCACGGTGCTGAAACTCCTCGAGGTGCGGGCCGTGCCCGTGGTCAACGAGAACGACACGGTCGCCACCAGTGAGATCCGCTACGGCGACAACGACCGTCTCGCTGCCCGCGTCGCGACGATGATCGGCGCCGACGTGCTGGTGCTGTTCTCGGACATCGACGGTCTCTACACTGCGCCGCCGCACACCGACCCTGACGCGCGCCACCTCCCTCTGATCGAGCGGATCACCCCCGAGATCGAGGCTATGGCCGGCGGCCCCGCCTCGGAACTCTCGCGCGGAGGCATGCGCACCAAGGTCGAGGCGGCCAAGATCGCCGCGAGCGGCGGTACCCACATGATCATCGCCGACGGGCGCGAGAAGAATCCCCTGCGCACCATCCTCCGGGGCGGGCGCTGCAGCTGGTTCCTGTCCGGCTCGAACCCGGTCACCGCCCGAAAGAGTTGGATCGCCGGATCCCTGGAGCCACGCGGCATCCTCACCGTCGATGCCGGCGCGGCGCGCGCCCTCCAGGGCGGCGCGAGCCTGCTGCCGGTTGGGGTCACCAAGGTCCAGGGCGGGTTCGGACGGGGCGACGCGGTGGTGATCCGCGACGAGACCGGGCGAATCCTTGGACGGGGCCTGGTGGCCTATGACAGCGACCAGGCCCTGCGCATCATCGGCCGGCCGAGCCGCGAGATCGCAGATCTTCTCACGCACCCCGGCCGCGCCGAGATGGTGCATCGCGATGACCTCGCCATGGTGGGGGAATAGCTGATCTGTCAGCGGGAATGCTTGTTTCGACCGTATCCGGCGTGGCATGACGGGCGGGAACACATGGCGGCCGCGCCTCATTTCCGAGACGGTCGCGAGGATGAAGGCCGTGCCCGTTCTGAACCTGCGAACCGATTTTGCGCCCTCCGGCGATCTCTCCGAGGAGATGAACGCCATCGGCCGGCGCGCCCGTGCCGCCGCCCGCCAGATCGCCCTCGCCCCAGCTCAAACCAAGGACGCGGCCCTGCGCCTGATCTCCGAGCGCCTGCGCGCCGAGCGGGATATCATCCTGGCGGAGAACGCCCGCGACGTCGAGGCGGCTCGCGCCGCCGGACAGACCCAGGCGCTCATCGATCGGCTCACCCTCGATGCGGGCCGCCTCAACGGCATAGCGGACGCGGTGGCCAAGATCGGCGCGCTGCCCGATCCCGTCGGACGGCAGGTGGCGGCGTTCGAGCGGCCAAATGGCCTGCTGATCGAGCGCATCGCCGTGCCCCTGGGGGTGATCGGCGTGATCTTCGAGAGCCGGCCCAACGTCACTGCCGATGCCGGCGCGCTCTGCCTCAAGGCCGGCAACGCGGCGATCTTGCGGGCAGGCTCGGACAGCCACCGCTCCGCGATGGCCATCGCCCGCGTCATGCGCGCCGGACTGGAGGAGGCGGGCCTGCCCGCGGACGCCATTCAGATCGTGCCGACCCGCGACCGCGCAGCGGTGGGCGCGATGCTGACCGGCCTCGACGGGGGCATCGACGTCATCGTGCCTCGCGGTGGGCGCGGCCTCGTGGAGCGGGTGCAGGCGGAAGCCCGCGTGCCGGTCTTCGCTCATCTCGACGGCATCTGCCACGTCTACGTGGCGGCGGGTGCCGACCTCGAGATGTCCCTCGCCGTTGTCCTGAACAGCAAGATGCGACGCACCGGCATCTGTGGCGCTGCCGAGACCCTGCTGGTCGACCGTGCCTGCGCCGACACCCACCTGGCCCCCCTCGTCTCCGCCCTGCTGGCGGCGGGCTGCGCCGTGCGCGGCGACGCTGCCACCCGGGCCGTCGACGACCGGGTCACTGCCGCCACCGAAGCCGATTGGCGTACCGAGTACCTCGACGCGATCATCGCGGTGCGCGTGATCGACGGCCTCGACGCCGCGATCGAGCACATCGAGACCAACGGCTCGCACCACACCGACGCGATCATCACGGAGGACATGGCCGAGGCGACCCGCTTCCTCGCCGAAGTCGATTCGGCGATCGTGACCCACAACGCCTCGACCCAGTTCGCCGACGGAGGCGAGTTCGGCTTCGGGGCGGAGATCGGGATCGCCACAGGTCGGATGCACGCGCGCGGGCCGGTGGGCGTCGAACAGCTGACCACCTTCAAGTACCGCGTCCACGGAAACGGGCAGACGCGTCCTTGATGCGGGGCTGCCCGATCCGTCCGGACCCCGATGCGCCTTGACGCGTCGGGGCCGGCGCACCTGCCCCCCGTCTCGCCGGGCCTGCGCATCGGCCTCTATGGCGGCTCCTTCAACCCGGCCCATCTCGGGCATCGGCACGTCAGCCTCGTCGCCCTCAAACGACTGCGCCTCGACCGCGTCTGGTGGATGGTGACGCCGGGCAATCCATTGAAGGACCCGGGCGAGCTGGCGGCCATCGACCGGCGGGTCCAGCGGGCGGACCGCGTCGCCCATCATCCGCGCATCGCGGTGACGGATTTCGAGTCCCGGATCGGCGCGCGCTACACCCGTCAGACCCTGCGCTTCCTCAACCTCCGCAACCCGTCGGTGCGCTTCGTCTGGATCATGGGCGCCGACAGCCTCGCGACATTTCATCGCTGGCAGGGATTTTTTGAGATCGCGAGCCTGATGCCGATCGCGATCATCGATCGGCCGGGCTTTACCCTGACGGCGCCGGCCGCCCGGGCGGCCCGGGCGCTCGGGCGCTGGCGCATTCCGGAGGCGGAAGCGCCGACGCTGATCGACCGACCGGCTCCTGCCTGGGTCTTCCTGCACGGGCCGCGCTCGACCCTTTCTTCGACGGCGCTGCGGGCCGGGACGGACAGCGGCGGGTAGACCGGTCATGGAAAAGGCAAGAGCCACGTTCCACTTTATCCGCATACAGGGTACGATCACGGGATGACGATGGCGATTGCAGGAACCCAGACGCTGAACGACGCGGCCCACACCGGATCCTCAGGCTCCGAAGATTCCACCGACCGGAAGATCGACGATCTCCGAAGCTTGGCTCTCGACTGCCTCGAGGACATGAAAGCCGAGGAGACGATCGAGATCGATCTGATGGGCCGGACCTCCCTGGCGGACACCATGATCATCACGTCCGGTCGCTCCCAGCGCCACGTCGGCGCCATCGCCGACCGGGTCCTGCAGGAGATGAAGGCGAAGGGGCTCGGCACCGCGCGCGTCGAGGGCCTTCCGGCCTGCGACTGGGTACTGATCGACGCTGGCGACATCATTCTGCACATCTTCCGTCCGGAAGTGCGCGGCTTCTACAATCTCGAGAAGATGTGGGGCGCCGACCGTCCCACCAGCGACCGTCCCCTTTCCGCCCTGGCCGAGTGAGCGCCGGCGCCGCTCCGTGCGCCTCCTCGTGGCGGCGGTCGGTCGCCTGAAAGCCGGACCCGCGCGCGATCTCGCCGCCCGTTACCGCGAGCGGGCCGCGCAAGTCGGACGGGGTCTCGGCTTCACCGCTTGCGACATCGCCGAAATCCCAGAGAGTCGGGCGCGTCGTGCCCAGGATCGCGCCGCCGAAGAGGGGCTCGCAATCCTCGCCCATGCGGCCACTGGCGCGGTGCTCGCGGTCTATGACGAGCGCGGGCGCTCCGACCTCACCAGCGAGACCATCGCGATGCGCGTCGGCGGCTGGCGCGATGCCGGCCGCTCGATTCTCGTCCTCGCCATCGGAGGCGCGGACGGACTCGATCCTGGCGTACGGAACCGGGCTGAACTCGCCCTGTCCTTCGGTGCCGCCACCTTGCCGCACGGGCTTGTGCGCGTCCTCGCCCTGGAGCAGGTGTATCGCACGCTGACGATCCTTGCCGGCCACCCGTACCACCGCGGAAATCTCGACGATCGATGAATCCGGCCACGCGACGCAGGCGAGACGGCATGAGGGGCGGCCTGCTGGCGCTCGCGTTCCTTGCCACGCCGCTCCTCGCCCTGCCTGCCGCACTCCGCGCAGAGGAGCCAGCGACGCCGGAGGCGGTCCAGAGGGCGCTCGAGGAGAAGACCCGCCGGGCCGAGAACCTCCGGCGCATCGAGGAGGCGCTGGCCGCCAGCACCGGGGCTCGCGCCAAGTACGAGGCGGAGATCGCCAGCATCGGCGGCGACCGGGCCAAGCTGAACATCGCGCTCGTCGACGCCGCGCGTCAGGCTCAGGCCACCGAAGTGCGGATGAGCCGCCTGGAGGAGCGCTTGAAGACGCTGGGCGCCAGTGAGGCGGCCCTGCGGCGGTCGCTGGACTCCCGGCGCGGCGTCATCGCTGAGATCTTGGCGGCCCTGCAGCGGATGGGGCGGCGGCCGCCACCGGCCGTGCTGGTGCGGCCGGAGGACGTGCTCGCGGTGATCCGGACCTCGATGCTCCTCGGCGCCGTCGTGCCCGAACTGCGTGGAGAGGCCGAGACCCTGGCGGGTGACCTCACCGAACTCGTGCGGCTGAAGGGCCTCATCGCTTCCGATCGCGAAGGTTTGACGAACGATCTCGCCAATTGGGCCCGCGAGCAGCAGCGGCTGAACGCCCTGATCGCGGCGCGGCGCACCCGCCAGGCCGAGATCGAGAGCGGACTCGCCGCGGAGCGGACTCGAACCGCCGAACTGTCGGTCCAGGCGCGCAGCCTCAAGGACCTCCTCGACCGGATGGAGGGGGAGGTCGCTTCCGCCCGCCGCGCGGCGGAGGAGGCCCGGGCGGCCGAGACCCGCGAGGCCCGCGCGACGCAGGAGCGCTTCGCCGCCGCCGGCGCTCGGGATCCGGCCCGGCTGGCGCCGAAGGTGCGCTTCGTCGATACCCGTGGCGACCTGCCGCGTCCGGTCAGCGGTGCGCTCCTGCGCAGCTTCAATCAGCCCGACGGCAATGGCGGCACGACCCGCGGCATATCGCTCGCGACCCGGCCGAAAGCCGTGGTTTCATCACCGGCCGATGGCTGGGTGTCCTTCGCCGGGCAGTTTCGCTCATACGGGCGTCTCTTGATCATCAACGCCGGCGATGGCTACTATCTCTTGCTGGCGGGGATGGACCAGATCAACGTCGAGGTCGGCCAGTTCGTGCTCGCGGGCGAGCCGGTGGCGGCGATGGGGGAGAGCGGGACCGGTGCCGATGCGGCAGCCGGTGATCGCGGCGATCCGGTCCTGTACGTAGAGTTCAGAAAAGACGGCGGCTCCATCGACCCGGAGCCTTGGTGGGCGAAAAGCCCCAGCGAGAAGGTTCGCGGATAATGCGCAAGGTTTCCCTCGTTCTGCTCGGCGCGTTCATCGGCGTCGGGTCCTCCATGGTGGCGACCCAGACCCGCCTGCTCTCCGGGACGAGCGCGGTCGCGGCCTCCGCCGAAACCTACCGCCAGCTCAGCCTGTTCGGCGACGTGTTCGAGAAGGTGCGCACCGATTACGTCGAGAAGCCCGACGAGGCGAAGCTGATCGAGGCGGCCGTCAACGGCATGCTGACCTCCCTCGACCCGCATTCGAGCTACATGGATTCCAAGAGCTTTCGCGACATGCAGGTGCAGACCCGCGGCGAGTTCGGCGGCCTCGGCATCGAGGTCACGATGGAGGACGGCCTGATCAAGGTCGTGACCCCGATCGACGACACCCCGGCCTCGAAGGCCGGCATCCTCACCAACGACGTCATCACGCAGATCGACGAGGATCAGGTCCAGGGCCTGACCCTGAACCAGGCTGTCGACAAGATGCGCGGCCCGGTGAACTCGCCGGTGAAGCTGAAGATCAGCCGCAAGGAGTCGAAGGACCCGATCGAGGTCACGCTCAACCGCGACGTGATCAAGATCAAGCCGGTGCGCTCCCGCGCCGAGGGTGGCGACGTCGGCTACATCCGCCTGACCCAGTTCAACGAGCAGACCTTCGACGGCCTGCGTGCGGCGATCGACAAGTTGAACACCGATATCGGCGCCGACAAGCTCAAGGGCTACGTGCTCGACCTGCGCAACAATCCCGGCGGTCTCCTCGATCAAGCCGTGATGGTGTCGGACGCCTTCCTCGACCGGGGTGAGATCGTCTCCACTCGCGGCCGCAACCCGGACGAGACCCAGCGCTTCTCGGCCAAGTCCGGCGACCTGACCAAGGGCAAGCCCATCGTCGTTCTGGTGAACGGCGGGTCCGCTTCGGCTTCCGAGATCGTGGCCGGTGCCCTGCAGGACCACAAGCGCGCCACGGTGCTGGGCACGCGCTCGTTCGGCAAGGGCTCCGTGCAGTCGATCATCCCGCTGGGCGGCAGCGGTGCCCTGCGCCTGACCACGGCGCGCTACTACACGCCGTCGGGCCGCTCGATCCAGGCCAAGGGCATCGAGCCGGACCAGGAGGTACTGCAGGAAGTGCCGGACGAGCTGAAGGGCAAGGACGAGACCAAGGGCGAGGCCGGCCTGAAGGGTCACCTCAAGCAGAAGGACGTCGAAGAGCGCGGCGGTTCGTCTGCCTACGTCCCGCCGGACCCGGCCAAGGACAAGCAGCTCATCGCAGCCTTCGATTTCCTGCGCGGCATCCAGAAGGGGGCTGCCAATACGCCGAAGGCAGCCGTCCCGAACTAGCCGGGTCCGCCTCGCCTTAGCGAAGCGTTAACCATGACGGCCCCCAATGTCGGTTCAGGACCGACGCTGGGGGCCGTCGCCGTTTCGGCCACGACCCCGACGATCGTCGGTCCAGGAGCCTGGGGAAGCGGCTGCGCGTGGCCACCGACGACATCCTGACCCGTCCGCTCGGCGGCAAGCCGACCGCCGGCCAGCGCCTGCGGTCGCTGCGACAGGTGCGCGTGAGCCCGCCGATGGTGTTCGGCGGACTCCTCGCGGGTCTCGTCCTCGGAGCCAGCATCCTCGTGGTAGCCGGCGATCCCGAAGGGGGCGAACCGAGCGCGGTGGCGGTCATCGCGCTTCGCGAACAGGCGGTTCCGGAGCCGGTGGTGCAGGCAGCCGCCCGGCCCGAGGCGCCGAAATCCGGTCCGAGCAGTGCAAGCGACGTCGAGAACGCCTCGGGCGTGACCGTGGTGCGCCCGACCGGCACGGCGGCGCCTACCGACGCGGTGGTGATCCAGGTCCCGTCGGCGGCGCCGGTGAAGCTGAGCGTCGCCCCGGATCCACGCCTCTCCGAGCGCGGGCGCCACGGCACTCTTCCGCGCCTTGGGGACGGGCGCCTGCGCGCCCTCGACGTCTACGCGCGGCCGGATACCGGCGGCCCCGGTCCCCGGGTCGCCATCCTGGTGTCCGGCCTGGGGATTGGGCAGGCAGCCACGGCCAGCGCCATCACCCGGCTGCCGCCCGCAATCAGCCTCGGCTTCGCACCCTACGGCAGTGACCTCGAGCGGACCGTGGCGCGCGCCCGCGAAGCCGGGCACGAAGCCCTGCTGCAGGCGCCGATGGAGCCCTTCGACTATCCCGACAGCGATCCCGGTCCCCAAACGCTTCTCACGAGTTCGCGCCCCCCGGAAAATCTCGATCGGCTGAGCTGGGTCATGAGCCGGTTCTCCGGCTTCGTCGGTATCGTCAATTACATGGGCGCGAAGCTCACCAGCGACCCGGCCGCCCTGGAGCCGGTCCTGCGCGAGATCGGCGCTCGCGGCCTCGGATTCGTCGACGACGGTACCTCGCCGCGCTCTCTCGCCGCCTCACTGGCCGCCAAGGTGAAGGTACCCGTCGCCCGCGCCGAGATCGTGCTCGACGCCCTGCCGCGTCCCGAGGCCATCGACCGGGAACTCGCCCGGCTCGAAGCCCAGGCCCGGCAGAAAGGCTTCGCCTTCGCCTCAGCGTCCGCCCTGCCGATGAGCATCGAACGGATCGCCCGCTGGGCCGCCGAGGCGGAGGCGCGCGGCATTCGGTTCGTCCCCGTCAGCGTCGCCCTGCGGGGCGGCGGTCCGAATACCCGGCTCACCAGCGCCAAACCCTGAAGCGTTCGCGCCGACGGCCCGACCTGGAATTGCGCTCAGCCTCCGTTTCGTGCGTTGCGGCACCTGCTGCGCCTGCCTATGGTCGCGCCCATGACCGCATCCCCGATCGCCGGCGGCGCCGACCTCCCGTACCGTCCCTGCGTCGGCATCACGCTGATCTCGCGCGCCGGTCTCGTCTTCATCGGCCGGCGGCGTGCCGATGCCGGGCCGGAGCACGTGGCGGACGGACGGGCCTGGCAGATGCCTCAGGGCGGGATCGACGAGGGCGAGGACCCGGCGGCGGCCGCCCTGCGCGAGCTCTACGAGGAGACAAACGTCGCGGCCGGCTCGGTGGTCCGCCTCGGTGAGACCGCGGGTTGGCTTTCCTACGACCTGCCGCCGGAGGTGCTGAAGCAGGTCTGGAAGGGACGCTACCGCGGCCAGACCCAGAAATGGTTCGCCTTCGGCTTCCTCGGTTCCGATGACGAGATCGACGTCGCGACACCCGGAAACGGTGCCTTCAAGTCCGAGTTCGACGCCTGGCGCTGGGAGCCCATCGCCGGGCTGCCGGACCTGATCGTGCCGTTCAAACGGCCGGTCTACGACGGCGTGGTGCAGGCCTTCGCGGGACTCACGGCGTGGCGCGCTCCCGCGTGACGGCCTGACGCTCGATGCGGTGGTGCTCGATTCCGATCCTGTTGGCGCTCGGATGGTTCGCGTACACGCTGACGCCGCTCTGGGCGCTCTACGACCTCGCGCGTGCGGTGCAGGCGCACGACACCGACTACATCGGCCGGCACGTCAACTTCCGCACCCTGCGGCTGTCGGTGATCCGCCAGGCCGCGGCGGCCGCGCAGGCGCGCGATCCGGCGGCACCCGACGCCGAGCCACGGGATCGCCAGCGCATCGCCGAGGCCGCCGCCGCCCTGGCGATCCCCATTGCCGAGGCCCTGGTCACCCCTGCCACGGTGGTCGATCTCCTCGATGACGGCTGGCCGCAATCGGTGGAGCTCGGCCGCGACCCGCCGGAGGGCAAGTCCAGGGGGGGCGGCCTGCGCATCGACAGCCTGCGCCGGCTGATCCCGTTCTATCTCGCCTCCGAGATGCGGGGCTTCCGCACGGTCGTGATCGGCGTCCCGCCGGAGGCCGGCCGCGACCGCCGCCTTCGGATTCGCTTGCGCCTGCGCGGCTGGACCTGGCGCCTCGTCGATATCGAGCTCAACGACGAGCTGCGCGAGCGTATCGCCCAGGCCTTCGCGCGCACCGGCGCGAAGGCCCGCTGAGAGCCGGATCCGCTTCAATCCGCGTCCTCGGTATCCCGATTGGTGAACCGCGCATTGCCGAGCCCGGTGCCGATGGTGAGAACGCCCCACCGCGTCACGGTCTTGCGTTCCGGAACCTCGCTGAGGCCCTGCACCACGGCGTCGTTGTGCATCACCACCATCGTCGGATGCTCGCCGATGCGAGGGATCGCCGCCGTGATGCGCTCGACGAGATTGAAATCGCTGCCTTCCCAGTTGCCGGGCAGGTTCTGCCCGCCGCGATCGATCGTGCCATCGGCCTCGATCATGCCGGGGCAGCCGATTCCGATGAAGGGCGCCAGGGTGAGGTTGGCGCGGTCCGCCCGCCGGATGAGATCGTTGAGCATGCCCACGAGGCGCTCCACCGCCTCGTCACGGCTGGGCATCGGGTCCTCGTCGCAATGGCGCCAGATTTCGGAGCGCCAGACTTCGCTGCGCGACAGATCCGCGGCTTTCCTCAGGTTCGTGACCACGACTCCCGCGCGGATGTTGCTGCCGCCGATGTCGACGGCGAGCAGGCTGTCGTAACCGGAGAACATCCAGGACGGGGCTAGGTGCACTGCGCCGATCAGGCCGCCCTCGTCGGGATGGTGCCGGATCGGTTCGAGGGTGATGTCGAGCCCCCCGACCCGCAGGAGGAAGCCGGCGCGCGCGACTGCGAGGCGGCCGGCACGGCTGTCGGAGAAGCCGCCGCCGACCACGATCGCCTCGGTGCCCTCCCAACCGTCCTGGCCGAGGAAGAGTCGGGCCACCCGCGCGAGTTCCTGGGCGAAATCCTCGACGGCACTGAGCACCACGCCGGAGGCGAGGGGATCGTCGCCGAGCAGGATCTGGTCCAGCCGACGCTTGGAGAAGTCGCAGCTGTCCTTGTCGCCGAGAGGATCGCGGCCGAGCGCGCGCAGGCGCTCGCGGCACGCTTCCAGCATCTCGCGGAACGCAGACTTCGAAACGCGGTCGCCGATGAAGCCGTCGCCGTCCTTCAGCTCGATGTTGTAGTCGTCGACCACCACCGACGGCAGCCGTTGCGCCGCGTGCGCGATACCCGCTTCGCGGATCTGAGTGTCCTTCGCCATGCCTATCCGCCTGTCCCGTGCCTGGTCCTTACGCGCAGCTCAACAAACGGCGCGTTCACTTGGGCTTGGCGGATTCGCCCGGGGCCGGCACCTTCGGCTCGCGAGCCTCCATCAGGTCCTCGGCCTTGTCCTCGTCGGTGTCGCCGCCGCGCTCGATCGTCTTCTCGGGATTGGCGGCCAGGGCGCGCACGATCTCGACCAGGCGCTCGCATTCTGCGGCGTACTTGTAGGTCTCCAGCACGATGGCGGCGTCGCGCAGCGTGCGCAGGTCGCGCACCGTCTGCTTGTTGGCGGTCTCGCGCAGCTCGGACTTGCCCGCGATCGCCTCCTCGAGCTTTGCGCCCTTCACGTCGCAGGCTGCCGAAGCTGCCGCGGTGGTGGCGAGGAGGACGAGCAGAGGGGCGAAGAGATGGCGCATGCGAAGGCTCCGGATTTCGGCGGCCGAACCCGCGTCGCGCGCGGTCCGGTCTCAGCCGTGATGGGGGTGGGAACGCAGGATCTCGTTGGCCAGGGCCACGAGATGGCTCAGGCGGTAGGGCTTCGGGACGAAGACGGACTGGGCGACCGCATCGGCCTGGGAAAGATGGCCGCGCCCACCCGAGGTGTAGACCACCGGCAGGTTCGGCAAGTGCCGGCGGGCGCGATGCGCGAGGGTGATCCCGTTCGTGTTGCGGGCCAGATCGATATCGGTGAAGAGCAGGTCGACGCGTTCCCGCGCCAGGATGTCCTCCGCCTCATCGGCATCGGCGGCGGTGAGGACGCGGTAGCCCTCGTCGAGCAGCGCCTCGGCGGCGAGCTCGCAGACCATGGCTTCATCCTCGACCACCAGGACGGTCTCGGCGGCGGCGCGGGGGCTGAAGGCGGGATGGGCCGGAAAGGCGCAGGCGAAGGAAATCATGACGCAACTCCTACTCACCCGGCGTGAGCCCCTGGGGGCCGGGCCGGATCGCAAGACAAACGGGTCGCCGAGGCGCATCGTTCGCCGCCGATCACTCCAATTGCGCGGACTTGGTAAGCGAAGCTTTAACCCTGCGGGTCGACGGGTGAATGGACGCGCGTCCCGCCGATGACCCGTCCCTGGCACCTCGGCTTCGGCCTGATCCTCACGGCCCTGGCCGGCTACGTGGACGCCCTCGGGTTCATCCGGCTCGGCGGCCTCTACACCTCGTTCATGAGCGGGAACACGACCCAGTTCGCCGTCGCCCTCGGGCATGGCGACCCGCATCACGCCATCCTGCCGGCCCTGCTGATCTTGGCCTTCCTCCTCGGCGGCATCTGCGGCGGCGGCCTCTCGGCCCTGACGCCCGCACGCTGGGTCACCCCGGTCATCCTCGGCTTCGAGACCGCGATCGTCGGGGCCGCCTTCGAGGCCGCCACGGCCGCGCCGGATTCGGGCATCGCCTCGCTGATGCTGGCCCTGGCCATGGGCGCGCAGAACGCCGTCCTGTCCCACGTCCAGGGCTTCCGGGCCGGAACCACCTTCGTCACCGGCGCCCTGTTCGGCCTCGGCCAGAAGCTCGCCCTGGCGCTCGCCCGGCGGGGGGCCCGCACGGCCTGGATCGGTGACGGCGTCGTCTGGTTCTCGCTCCTCGTCGGATCGGTGGCGGGGACGGTCGCCTACGGGAAGCTGGCGTTGTATGCCCTCGCCATTCCCGCCGGCATCGCCGGCCTGCTCGCGCTCCTCGCGACGGTCCTGACGGCGCGTGCGGCGCCGGCGACGGCCGCCGCGGGAAAGTGAGCCCGCGAGACCCTGGTTGAGAGATCCGCTGCGATGAGTGCCCCTTCCCTCCTCGATCACGTGACGCCGGTCGCGGCCGGCGCCCATGTCACCGCCACGGTCTGGTTGAGGGACACCCTCGCCCTCGCCCTCGGGGACGGGGGTGTGCTCCTGGCCTCCGGTGCAGAGACCCGCCGGGTCGAGGTCCACCCGGAAGCGGGCATCCTCGTGGCGGCCGGCGACGGTCGCCGCCTCGTGACCGGCGGCGACGATGGCCGGGTCGTCGCGACCTCGGACAGGGGCGACGTCGTCGAGGTCGCGACCGCCAGGAACGGCGCCTGGATCGACGCGCTCGCCCTGCATCCCGAGGGCGGCCTCGCCTATGCGGCCGGGCGCAACGTCGTCGCCCGCGATGCGAAGGGACGGGAAAAGGCCTTCACTGCGCCCTCCACGGCCCGCGGCCTCGCCTTCGCGCCGAAGGGCTACCGCCTCGCGGTCGCGCACTACAACGGCGCCACCCTCTGGTATCCCAACCTCGACACCGCCCCCGACTTCATCGAGTGGAAGGGCTCGCATATCGACGTGACCTGGTCACCGGACGGCCGTTTCGTGGTCACGACGATGCAGGAGAACTCTCTGCATGGCTGGCGCCTCCAGCCCGATCGCGGACACATGCGGATGTCGGGGTATCCCGGCAAGGTTCGCTCGGTCTCCTGGTCGGGCGACGGCCACTGGCTCGCCACCAGCGGCGCAGAGGCCGCCATCGTGTGGCCGTTCGATTCCAAGGAAGGTCCCACCGGCAAGGCGCCGCGGGAATGCGGCGTCCGACCCGCCCGGGTCTCGCGAGTGGCGTTCCACCCCAAGGCCCTGGTGCTGGCCATGGGCTACGAGGACGGCTGCATCCTGCTCGTTCGCTTCTCCGACGCATCGGAACTGCTGGTGCGCCACGCGGTGAAGGGCAGTGGCATCTCGGCCCTGGCCTGGGACGGACGCGGCAGCCGCCTCGCCTTCGGCTGCACCGACGGGCAGGCCGGCATCCTCACCCTGCCGGCCTGACGGCGATGGCGCTGTTCGGCTTCGGTACCCGCCGGCCTCCGGCTGACCAGGGTGCCCGGGAAGCGATCGTCGCCTGGGTCCGCCGCCACGGCGGCCTTGCGGACCCCGTCGTCGTCAAGGCGAGCGAGATCGTCTGCGCCGATCCGGCCTGCCCGGGCACCGAGACCGTCATTTTGATCCTGGCGCCCGGGCGCCCGACCCGCGCCCTGAAGGTCGCGCGGCCCATGCCCGAGGTCACGGAAGCCGATATCGTCGCGGTCCTCGCGGGGGAGGGGGCTTCGTCGGAACCTTGAGCGTCCGGCCGGAACCTGCCGTGCCGTCGCACCCTTGTCCCACACCGTCACCCGCGCGGAGAGGCCGGTGTTTCGTGTTCTACGCACCCTGGGGCTCGCCCTCGGACTCCTCGGCGGCGCCATCGCGGCGCAGGCTCCGGAATTCGCTCAGCAATACGCTCAGCGCCTCGGCGGCACCCTGGACGAATTGCGTCGGGTGGTCTCCGGCTTCGAGGCCGATGCCGCCGCCACCGGCCGCAGCCGCGACGATGCGGTCGCGCGCCTGCGCGGCGACGGCGACCCTCTGGTCTCCCGCCGCGGCGAAGCCGCCCGACAGGACATCGCGCGCCTCGCCGCCCTGGAGCGCCAGCGGCAGGAACTCGCGGAGGCCGGCGGTCCCCTCGGCCGCGTCGTCGCGCTGATGCGCGATCCCGACCTCTCCCTCGCGCGGGCCACCTACCAGGATTACGCCCCCGCCATCCCGACCACCGCCGATGGCCTGACCGCGGGCCTCGTCGGCTTCCTCGCCACCTGGGCTGGCTGGCGCGTCCTCGCCGATCTCGGCCGGCGCCTGATCGGGGGCCGCAACCGCCGGTCCGTGACCCGGCCGGCGTGAGGCGCCCCGTCCGCCCGCGAGGGCGCGACTGTTGCGCGGCGTCTACAGCTTGGCCCTCGCGGCTGCACTAGGGTCGGGTCGTTAGCGCACGGGCCTCATCCTGGCGCCGTTTCACGGCCTCCATCGAACCCATGGCGCGCGCTCCTTCCACCCCGGTCGATCCAGCCCTCGATGCCGCGGCCCTGCTGCGCCGCATCGGCTTCATCGGCCTGTTCGTGATCATCCCGGTGGCCGCCCAGGTCGCCAGGAGGGCCGTGGTCATCCTGGCGCCGATCGCCATCGCGCTGCTGCTCCTGGCGAGTGCCATCGACGGCCGGGCGCGCCCGGTCCGGCCGGCCTCGTCCCGCCTGTTGCGCTCGTCCGCCTTCCTGGCCGGCTGCCTCGTGATCCTGTGGTCCGCCCTGTCGCTGGTCTGGACGCCGTTCCTCAGCCTCGCCACCGAGCGGCTGCTGAACGTGATCGCCACGCTGCTGATGATCATGGCCGCGTATCTCGCCCTGCCGGACCGCATGCGCTCGGCCAATCTCTATCTCCTGCCGGTGGGCGTGGCCGCGGCGGCCGTCTTCGCCATCGGCCTCGGGCTCACGGGGCAGGGGCCGTTCGGCCAGGGCCTGCTCGGCGCCGACGAGGACGCGATCCTGGATCGCGGCCTGATCCTCCTCGTCCTGTTCCTCTGGCCGGCCGTGTCCTGGCTCCGGTCGCGCGGGCGCAACGGCGAGGCCCTCGGACTCGCGCTGCTGGTGTCGGTCGCGCTCCTCGTCTCGCCCGGACCGACCACCCTGGTCGCCCTGGCGGTGGGTGCCGTCGCCTTCGCGCTCGCCGCGTTCCGACCGGTCGTGGCGCCTCGGCTCCTCGGCATCACGGCGGCCGCCCTTCTGGTGCTGGGTCCGATCCTGCCCTTCGTCGCCCGGCCGATCGGCGCCACGGTGTTCGGCGGACGTGCGCCCGGCGTTCTCAGCCTCAAGGCTTGGCAGACCATCGTCACCAGCGAGCCCTTGCGGCTCGTCACCGGGCACGGCCTCGAGACGGCCCTGCGTGGGCGCTACGTCAATCTGCTGCCGATGAACGCGCCGCGCACCCTGCTGTTCGAGCTCTGGTACGAGCTCGGCCTGGTGGGAGCCTTCGCCGCCGCGTTCGCCCTGCACGCCGCGATCCGGCGGGCCGGACGCGAGGCGTCCGTGCTGGTGCCGGGCGCGATGGGGGCCTTCGCCTCGGCCTTCCTCATCGCCTGCATCGGCGTCGGGATGACGGTGATGTGGTGGCTCACCACCCTGGCGGTCGCCGTCCTGGTCTTCGTCGCGGTGGAGCGCGGGCAGTTCCGCACCCGCCGGCCAAAGGCCAGCCTCCTCGCCTCCATCCGGAAGGCTTGAGCGCCTCAGGCGTCCGCGGCCGCCTCGATCGCCTCCATGTCGGCGTCGGACAGGCCGAAATGGTGACCGATCTCGTGGACGAGGACATGCGTGACGAGGTGCCCGAGGGTCTCGTCGTGCTCGGCCCAGTCGTCGAGCAGGGGGCGGCGGTAGAGCCAGACCTGGTTCGGCATCTGGCCGGTCGCCACCTCGCCGCCCTGGGCGAGACCGATGCCGCGGAACAGGCCCAGGAGATCGAACGGGCTTTCGCAGTCCATCTCGCGCAGAGTCTCTTCGTCGGGGAAGTCCTCGACGTGGATCACGAGGCCGGTGCAGAGATTCCGGAACGCCAGGGGGAGGTTGGCGAACGCCGCGTGTGCCAGGTCCTCGATCGCGCCGAGATCCGGCGCCCGGGCCGCGGCCCAGTCCGGGACGGTCCCGCCGCTCATGCGAATTCCGGCAGCACGCGCTGCGCCAGGAAGCCGGCGAGGTCGCTGGTGATGTGGTCGATATGCGGTTCGCGCACCGCCTCCTGCTCGAAGGCCTCGCGGAACGGATCGATCGTCGGGGGGACCACCAGCACGGTGGACATGCCGATGTCGTGCGGCACGATGAGGTTGCGGGCGATGTCCTCGAACAGCGCCGCCCGGCGCGGCTCGACCCCGTACCGCTTGAGGAAGCGCTCGTAGGTGGAGCGCTCGGGCTTGGGGATGAAATCGGCGTCGGCGATGTCGAACACGTCCTCGAAGTGATCGAGGATGCCGAGCTTGGACGCCACGTTCTCGGCGTGCCGGCGCGAACCGTTGGTGAGGATGAGCTTGCGGCCGGGCAGGCGCTCGATGGCGTCGCCGAGCGCCGGATCGAGGCGGATCGACGAATGGTCGATGTCGTGGGCGAAGTCGAGGAAGTCGTGCGGGTCGATCGCGGCTTCCACCATCAACGCCTTCAGGGTCGTCCCGTAGCGATGATAGAAGTACTTCTGCAGGGCCCGGGCCGAGAGCCCGTCGAGCCCGTAGAGGCGCATCACGAAGAGGGTGATGCGCTCGTCCACTTGCGGCCAGACGCGGGCATCGCTCGGATACAGCGTGTTGTCGAGATCGAACACCCAGGTGTCGACGTGGCGAAAGCCGCGGGATTGGGCGGTGGTGAAGTGAGTTTCGCCGGGAAGGAACAAGGTGTGTCGACGTGGTTCTGGATGGGCCGCGAAGCCTGGCCGTTCGAGATGGGGGCCGGGTGCCGCGAAGGGAAGCGGGGCGCCTGCTTTTCAGAGCATGGCCTTGGGCATCCCGCAAGCATCCCCGTGGTTCCGGCGTTTCACCCGCCTCGTCCGACCGGCCGGCGAGACCGCCATTCCTGCGCAGCGCAGAGGTAGAGTGATCGGCATTTAGGCAAAATCGGGCCGACCTGGAATCCAAATAGGCATCCTATTCGAAAGTCGGGTGCTATTTTGCTTGCCGGCGGAAAGACTTTGCGCAGGCGGCAATTTAACCCGACATATACGAACGCCGCGCTATTCGATGATGACGGCATTGGGCGACATCAGAGTCTGCTGCCGGCCCCGTGTGGCGGGAGAAGTTGCATTGCTTGCTCGCGATTTCATGAACTTCTTCGACGCCTCCAGACGGCAGGGTGTCATCCTCTCCTTCGGCGGCGACATCTCCGAGAATGTGATGTTCTCCCTCGGCGAAGTGCTCAAGCTGCGGATGAGGCAGGGCGAGACCGACGCGTCGGTGGCCAAGCGCGTCTTCGCGATCTTCGTCGAGCAGGCCCAGAACGTCATCCGCTACTCGGCGGACAAGGTCGTGAAGCCGGCGGGCCCGCAGGCGGGCCTGATCAGCAACGGCGTCATCGTGGTCGGCATGGAGGGCGGGCGCTTCTACGTGGTCTGCGGCAACGAGCTGCCCGGATCCGACGTGCAGCCGTTGCGCGCCCGCCTCGACCACATCGCGAGCCTCAGCACCGACGAACTGAAGGCCTTCTACCGCGAGAAGCTGCGCCAGCCGCCGGACGAGGGCAGCCTCGGCGGCAGCATCGGCCTGATCGAGATCGCCCGGCGCTCCAGCGCACCGGTCGAGTTCGACTTCCAGGAACTCGGCTCCGGGCGCAGCTTCTTCTGCCTCAAAGCCTATATCTGACGGGCCGACCACCGATGGACCGAATCCAGCTTGCCGCCACGGACCGCTCGCCGCGGGTCGATTTCGACTTCGCGACCGGGCACCTGTCCCTGCAGGGCGAATCCTACCCCGAGGATGCGGCCGCCTTCTTCGGCCCCCTGCTCCAGGCCCTGCGCACCTACCTGACGCACGCGTCCGGACCGCCGATCGTGTTCGAGGTCGCACTTGCCTACTTCAACTCGTCGAGCGCCAAGGCGCTGATGAACCTGTTCATGCCCCTGGAGGATGCGGCCGAGCAGGGGCGCTCGGTGACGGTGCGCTGGCGCTTCGCCGACGGAGACGAGACCATCGAGGAGGCGGGTGAGGACTTCGCAGGCGACTTCTGCCATGCGCGCTTCGAGATGGTGAGGGCGGCGGCATGACCCGCGCGATCAGGGGTGTCGCCGACGCCGCCGAATCGGCGCCCGATTCCTTCAGTCTGTACGACGCCGAGGAGGCCGTGCTGACCCGCACCGAGGCAATGCTCTCGGGCCTCTCAGACGTGGCCGGCGGCGTCCAGGCGCTGGCCGACGCCTATCGCCGGGGCTACCGCGAGCAGCGACGGTTGGTGCGGATGAGCGACCGCATGCAGCTCGACCTGCAGAAGGCGAACCATTGCCTCGCCGAGCAGCGTCGCGACCTTCAGGCCCTCAATGCTGCCCTGTCGAGCGAGATCGAGCACCGGACCCGCCTGGAGGCCGAGTTGCGGCGCCTCGCCGACATCGACGATCTGACCGGTGCCCTGGCGCGTCGCCGCTTCATGGAGGTCGCGGCGCGCGAATGGCTGCGCCACGGCCGCAGCGGCGCCCCGGTCTGCATCCTCATGCTCGACCTCGACCGCTTCAAGCTCCTCAACGACAGTTTCGGCCACGCCGCCGGCGACGCCGCGCTGGTATCCTTCGTGGCGACCTGCCGGGCCAGCTTGCGCACCCTCGACTTCATCGGCCGCACCGGTGGGGAGGAATTCGCCATCGTGCTGTCGGACACGGACCTGCAGGCGGGCGTCGCCTTCGCCGAGCGCCTGCGCGAGGCCGTCGCCGCGACGCCGGTGCCGACGATGGATGCCGCCATGCGGATCACCGTGAGCATCGGCGTCGCACAGGCTCACCCTGGGGAGAGCCTGGAGAACGCGATGCAGCGGGCCGATGCGTCCCTCTACGCAGCCAAGGACGGCGGCCGTAACCGCGTCGCGCTCAGGTCCGGCGCGCCCGATGCTCCCGGAGATGCGACCCGCCGATGAATGCCGAGGCCGCAAAGATCGAATCCGCGAGCCTGGAGGCCGCAGGGTCCCAGCCCGCCGCGTCCGCGCCCCCGCGGGGCGGTTCCCTGCGTGGAGCCGGTCCTCGACGCAGCAGCGATTTCCTCGAGGCCGCCGGCTTCATCGACGTGCCGAGCGCCGAGCCGGGGTCGATGCGCCCAGGCGCCCTGCGGGGTTCTGCTCAAGGGCGCGACCTCGACAGCCTCGCCCACACCCTCTTCCTGCGGATCTACCCCGTCATCGCGGTCGTCGTGCTGGTCACGCAGATCGGCATCGCCTGGGTGAATTACCGCGATCAGCTCCACCTCTACACCGAGCGCGCCGACCTCATGGCGTCCCTGACCGCCAAGGCCATTGCCGGCCCCGACTGGAGTGCCACCCCGCAGGTCTATCGCCGGCCGATGGAGGCGCTGGCCCTGGATCCTGCGTTCCGTGCCGCCACCTTGCACGATGCCGCCGGCAGCGTGGTGATGACCCTCGGCGAGGCGCGCCGCGTTCGTTCGTTCGAGGAGATCACCGCCCGGGCCGACCTCGCCGGCGCCCCGGGCGGCGCGCCGGTGGGACGGCTGACCCTGTCGATCTCGGCCGAGGCCCTGCGCGGCAATGCCGAGAAGCAGGCGGTGCTCGCCGTCGTCACCAGCCTGATCCTGATGCTCGCCTTCGTGCTGACCCTGCACGCCAACGTGCGCCGCCACGTGCTGGGTCCACTGAAGCGCCTGCTGCTCGCCATGCGCGAAGTCGAGCACAAGCGCTGGGTGCCGGTGGAACTGGACGGGGCGTTCCGCGCAAGCAACGAGATCGACGTCATCTCCCAGGCCTTCAACCGCATGGTCGACGGCCTGCGCTCCGGCGACGAGGCCAGGCATCTGCTGCAGCAACTCGAACAGGCGCACCGGAAGCTGGAGGACGCCAACCATCTCGTGATGGAGAGTATCGGCTATGCCCGCCGCATCCAGAGCTCGGTGCTGCCCGAGCGCTCCGCCCTCGACGGCAGCGGCCTCGAGGTTGCGGTGCTCTGGGACCCGCTGCACATGGTCGGCGGAGACTACTTCTGGCTCGAGGAGATCGACGGTCTCGGCATCCTGCTGGTCGCCGACTGCACCGGGCACGGCGTGCCGGGCGCCTTCCTCACCCTCATCGTCGCCACCGCCCTCGACCGGCTGATCCACGAACGCGGTCTGCGCAACCCGGCCGCGATCCTCGAGGCCCTCGACGGCATGGTCCGGACCCAGCTGCGCCAGGATGGACGCGGCGCGGAATCCGATGACGGCCTCGATTGCGGTCTGTGCATCTGGGACCCGGTCGCGTCCGAGATCCGCTTCGCCGGCGCCGGCACGGCGCTGACCACCATCGACGGCGCGGCGGTGACCCGCATCCGAGGGGGCAAGCGCGGCCTCGGCTATCCGCAGCGTCCGGGCGAGCGCTTCGCCGTCAAGGAGAGCCGCCTGCGCGTCACGCCCGGCATGACCCTCTACCTCATGACCGACGGCATCACCGATCAGATGGGCGGGACCGGGCCGGCCCGCCGCCTCCTCGGCCATCGCGGGGTGACCGAGATCCTAGGCAATCACCAGGCGGCTCCCCTCGCGGAGCAGGTGGCGATCCTCGACGCGGCCCTCGCCGAATACCGCGGCGGCGAGAGCCGGCGGGACGACATGACCCTGGTGGCCTTCCGGCCCCGCGCGGCCTGAGCGCGGGCCCGGTTCAGCCCCGGCGGATCAGGGTGCCGGCACCGTAATCGGTGAACAGCTCCAGCAGCACCGCGTGGCTGACCTTGCCGTCGAGGATGACCACCGCCTCGACGCCCTGCTCCAGGGCGTAGATGCAGGTCTCCACCTTGGGGATCATGCCGCCTGTGATGGTGCCGTCCGCGATCAGCCGGCGGCAATCGTCGATCGACAGCTCCGGGATGAGCTTCTTGTCCTTGTCCAGCACGCCCGGGACGTCGGTGAGCAGCAGCAGGCGCTTGGCCCGCAGGGCCCCCGCGATCGCACCCGCGAAGGTGTCGGCGTTGACGTTGTAGGTCTGCCCGTCGGCACCGAAGGCCACGGGGGCCAGGACCGGGATCAGCTCGGCCTTCAGCACCGCGTCGAGCACGCCGCGCTCGACATGCTCGGGCTCGCCGACGAGGCCGAGATCGACCTCCTGCTCGGTCTGGCTCTCGGGATCGATGATGGTGCGGGTGGCCTTGCGGGCCCGCACCATGTTGCCGTCCTTGCCGCAGAGGCCGACGGCACGCCCGCCCTCGGCCGAGATCCAGCCGACGATCTGCTTGTTGATCGAGCCGGCCAGCACCATCTCGACCACCTCGACGGTGGCCTCGTCGGTGACGCGCAGGCCGCCGCGGAACTCCGATTCGATGCCGAGCCGGCCGAGCATCCGCCCGATCTGCGGGCCGCCGCCGTGGACCACGATCGGCTTGAGGCCGGACTGCTCCAGGAGCACGATGTCCTCGGCGAAATCCTCCGCCGCCGCGCGGTCGCCCATGGCATGGCCGCCATACTTGATGACCACGATCTCCTGGTCGTAGCGCTGCATGTGCGGCAGCGCCTGAACCAGGACCTCGGCGCGCACATGGACGTTGGGCAGCGGTTCTTTCATCGTGGGGCTCGTCCTCGATGGCGCGTCGGGCAGCGCGCGCGACGCGGGGCTTCTAACGCAGCAAGGCGACGGTGCGAAGCAGCGCGCGGACGAATTTCGGCGGGCAGGGCGGGTTTCGTCCGGCACGGCCGGGCGTACGGCCGCGTGGCGGCGATGCCGCCGGCTGCAACCGCGCCCCGGTAAGCGTTCCTTAAGGTTGACGAATCATGATCGATCCACCGCCGGGGATCCTGCACCATGCCCAATGCCGATCCGTACCTTCCGCGTCCCACCTTGCTGAGCCCGCACCACATCGCCAGTGCGGTCGACCGGTTCGGCGCCCAGGCCGCTTCGCCCTCCGAGGTCTGGCGGCTCCTGACCGAGCACTTCACCGTCGACCTCGACGCCGTCGCCGCCATTCTTCCGCGCGCCGAGCCCGAGCCGCACTGGCTGCAGACCCGCCGCTGAACCGCACCGCCGGCGGACCGCTCTCCGCCGGAAGCTGATCTGCTTCCAGCAGGAAACGACCCTGGCACACGCCGTGCTTGGCGCTCTTCAACGACAACAACGACGCGGGGAACACCAAGGCAACGATCACGCGGCCGCTCGAACGCCGGAGCCACACCGCGGACCTTATTCGCCATCTCGAACAAGGGGTCCGTCATGTCCGAACTGCTCTCCGTCGCCCTCGTCTGCGCCGCGACGCTCCTCGCCAAGGATTGCTCGCGCGACACCGCTCTCGACGTCATCGTCGCCCCCGCTCGCACGCCGATGGATTGCCTGATGCACGGGCAGGTCGCGGCGGCCTCCACCGGCCTGACCAGCGGCGAGAACCGCTACCTCAAGGTCACTTGCGAGCGCCGCCACGCCGACCTGCGCCACCTGCGCCGCGCCGGCTACGCCGCCGCGATCGTGCTGGTGGCCCGCGAAGGCTTGTGACGCCGTCGGATCGGATTGAATCGCCGCGCGACGGATCGGTCATCGGCCCGGCCGCAACCGGCTCGTGCGACGGTTTGACGGGGTTGCGTCCGTCTGGTCTTTGTCTGCGTCCGATCATCGATACCGGATGCCTGCATGCCACGTTTCCTGCCACTGGTCCTCGCCGCCGTGCTGGTTCAACCGAGTCTCGCCTGCGCCGAGGCCCTCACGATCGAGGGAGTCGGGATCAGCCGCGACGTCGATTGCGGGGGCAACGATGTCGGGATCTACGGAGCCGAAAACGCGATCGTTCTGACCGGCCGGTGCGGCCTCATCACGGTGCATGGCTCGAAGCACACGGTCAGCTTCGAGGAGGGGGCGGCCGTGGCCGTCTCCGGGGCCGACATCCGAGTCACGGGCGGCCGCACCCAGGACGTGACCGTCAGTGTCGCCCAGAACAGCGTCACGGCGACCCTGGGCAGCGCAGGCAGCCCCGGCACGCTCGACGTCTCGGGCGCGCAGAACCGCGTCTCCCTGGTGCTGGCCGGCCCCACCCGCTTCACCGTACAGGGCGCGGACCACGCGGTGGAATGGACGCGCAGCGAGGGGGTCCCGAACCCACAGGTCCAGGCCTCGGGCATCAAGAACACCATCAAGAGGAAGCCGTGAGTCAGGTGGAAGCCGTAGGTCGCGCGTCGGGTCGACCGACGAGCCAGGCGATTCCGACCTTCCCCGGCCTCCCGTCCCTCGCCAGGTCGGAGGGGTTCCGGGCCAGCGCCCGCAGCGCCTCCGGGGTCACGGTTTCGAACGCGCTTGCTTCCGCGGATGGCTCATATCGCGGAAGGAGCGGGACGCGGCCCGCTAGGCGGTCTCGACCCGAATCGTGTCTCCGGACCGAAGCGTTCCGCCCGCCAACACCTCCGCGTAGACGCCGCAATCGGTATGGCCGAGATGCTGTGAGAGCGTGCGTGGGATCGCGAGGTCGCGCTGGCCCGTGGCCGGGTCGACATTCGTCGCGGCGCAGCGCTGCGTGCGCTTGTGGATGCGCAGGCGCACGCCGCTCGGCGCGGTGAGCGTGCGGTCGACGAGGTCGAGTTCGGCCCAGGGGGCAAGACCCGTGATGTGGAGGTTCGCCCGGAACCGGAGCGGGTCCACCGCCGCGCCGGTCATGGTCTCGAGTGCCGCGACGCTGGCGAGGTTGAGGAGCGAGACGAAGCCGCGCGGCGAATCCGTGAACCGATACCCGGGGGGCGCCGTGAGCACCCGCGCGGCTCCGCGCAGCGACCCCGGCATGTAGCCCGTGAGGAAGGCCTCGATCGCCTCGCGTCCCTCCGGTCGGGCGAGGTCACCGCGCGCCGCGACCCCGTCGCCCTGGCGGATCGTCAGCGTCCCGTCCTCGGGGTCGTAGCGCGTGTCGAGCTGCGCCAGCGCCTCGTCGCGCATCAGCATCAGGAACTTGATCTTCGGTTGATGCACCGGTGCGGCCGGGTCGAAGCCCGAGGATCCGTTCTCCACGGCGAACAATCGGTCGCCGGGAAAGTAGTCCCCCGCCGTGAGCGTCGCGTGCGTCATCGGCTCGGGCGAGAGCCCCTTCACGGGGTAGCGGTAGAGGGCGTCGAGGTGGAGGCTTGGCGCGTCGGTCATGCGCCGAGCGTGGTCCTGAAATGCATCCGCGCGCAAGGCTTCGCCGCGCTCGCATTCCGTGATGGCTCGTACCCTTGTGGTGCCGATATGCAACACCACATCCCGTTCACCGGCGGCCAGGTGGCGCCGGGGTCTCCAGCGGCACCGGCCGTGGGGGCGACGTTTCGGCGACCGGCCGTGCCGCGTGGAGCGGGCAGCGGGTCGAGCCGTCACGGGGAGGTGGGACACAGATGAATTTCGAGATCTATACCGAACGCGCTCGCGGCTTCGTCCAGGCGGCGCAGAACCTCGCGATGCGCGAGGGCCATCCACAATTCCAGCCGGGCCACATCCTCAAGGTGCTGCTCGACGATCCCGAGGGCCTCTGTGCCGGTCTCATCGACCGGGCCGGCGGCCAGTCGCGGGTCGCCCTCGCACAGACCGAGGCCTGGCTCGCCAAGCAGCCGAAGGTGTCCGGCAACGCGTCCCAGCCGCAGGCGACGCGCGAGCTCGTGCGCCTGTTCGACACCGCCGAGAAGGCCGCTGAGAAGTCCGGCGACAGCTACGTCACCGTCGAGCGCCTGCTCCTCGCCCTCGCGGTGGAGAAGGACACCGAGGCAGGCCGCGCGCTCGCGGCGGCCGGCGTCACCGCGGCCTCGCTCAACGGCGCGATCAACGCGCTCCGCAAGGGCCGCACCGCCGACAACGCCACGGCCGAGAACGCCTACGATGCCCTCAAGAAATACGCCCGTGACCTCACCGAAGCGGCGCGCGAGGGCAAGCTCGACCCTGTGATCGGCCGCGACGAGGAGATCCGCCGCACGATCCAGGTCCTGTCCCGGCGCACCAAGAACAACCCCGTCCTCATCGGCGAGCCCGGCGTCGGCAAGACCGCCATCGTCGAGGGCCTGGCCCTGCGCATCGTCGACGGCGACGTACCGGAATCCCTGCGCGACAAGAGCCTGCTCGCCCTCGACATGGGCGCGCTGATCGCGGGCGCGAAGTATCGTGGCGAGTTCGAGGAGCGGCTGAAGGGCGTGCTCTCCGAGGTCACGGCGGCCGAGGGCGGCATCATCCTGTTCATCGACGAGATGCACACCCTGGTCGGGGCCGGCAAGGCGGACGGGGCGATGGACGCCTCCAACCTCCTGAAGCCCGCGCTCGCCCGCGGCGAACTGCACTGCGTGGGCGCGACCACCCTCGACGAGTACCGCAAGCACGTGGAGAAGGACGCGGCGCTCGCCCGGCGCTTCCAGCCCGTCTTCGTGTCGGAGCCCACCGTCGAGGACACGGTCTCGATCCTGCGCGGGATCAAGGAGAAGTACGAGCAGCACCACGGCGTGCGCATTCAGGACGCGGCGCTTGTCGCGGCCGCGACCCTGTCGAACCGCTACATCACCGACCGCTTCCTGCCGGACAAGGCCATCGACCTGATGGACGAGGCCGGTTCGCGCCTGCGCATGCAGGTCGATTCGAAGCCCGAGGAACTGGACAACATCGACCGCGAGATCGTGCGCCGGAAGATCGAGGGCGAGGCTCTGAAGAAGGAGACCGATACCGCCTCCCGCGACCGCCTCGTGCGGCTGGAGAAGGAGTTGGCCGACCTCGAGGAGCAATCCGCCGCGATCACGTCGCGCTGGAAAGCCGAGAAGGACAAGCTCGGGGCGGCCGCCGACCTCAAGAAGAAGCTCGACGAGGCCCGCAACGAACTCGCCTCGGCCCAGCGCCAGGGCCAGTACCAGCGCGCGGGCGAACTCGCCTACGGGGTGATCCCGGGACTGGAGCGTCAGCTCGCCGAGATCGAGGCGCAGGCCGAGAGCGCCGTCGAGCGCGACGGGATGGTCGAGGAGGCGGTGACGCCGGCCCATATCGCGGGCGTCGTCTCGCGCTGGACCGGGGTTCCCGTCGACAAGATGCTGGAGGGCGAGCGCGACAGGCTCCTGGCCATGGAGACGGCGCTGGGCGAGCGCGTGGTCGGGCAGCGCGAGGCGGTGGAGGCGGTGGCGACCGCCGTGCGCCGGGCTCGTGCCGGACTCCAGGATCCGAACCGGCCGATCGGCTCGTTCATCTTCCTCGGACCCACGGGTGTGGGCAAGACCGAGCTGACCAAGGCCCTGGCCGGCTTCCTCTTCGACGACGACACGGCTCTCGTGCGCCTCGACATGTCGGAATACATGGAGAAGCACTCCGTGGCCCGGCTCATCGGCGCGCCCCCGGGCTATGTGGGCTACGAGGAGGGCGGGGCGCTGACGGAGGCGGTCCGGCGCCGGCCCTACCAGGTCGTGCTGTTCGACGAGATCGAGAAGGCGCATCCGGACGTGTTCAACGTCCTGCTGCAGGTGCTCGACGACGGACGACTGACCGACGGGCAGGGTCGGACCGTGGACTTCCGCAACACGCTCCTGATCATGACCTCGAACCTCGGCTCGGAATACCTCGTCAACCAGGGCGAGGGCGACGACACCGATGCCGTGCGCGAGGAGGTGATGGGAGTGGTGCGCAGCCACTTCCGGCCTGAGTTCCTCAACCGGATCGACGAGATCATCCTGTTCCACCGCCTGAAGCGGTCGGAAATGGGAGCGATCGTCGACATCCAGCTGAAGCGCCTGCAGAAGCTCCTCGACGAGCGCAAGATCACCCTCGACGTCGAACCGGACGCCCGCGACTGGCTCGCCGACAAGGGCTACGACCCGGCCTACGGGGCCCGTCCCCTGAAGCGGGTGATCCAGAAGGCGGTGCAGGACCGGCTGGCCGAACAGCTCCTGTCGGGAGTCATCCACGATGGGGAGGCGGTGCCGGTGGAGGTCGGCCCCCTGGGCCTGAAGGTCGGAAAGTCCGGCCTCAGCACCGAACGCCGCCCGGAGAGCGCCACGCTCAACTGAGACGCTGCACCCCGGAGGGGGGATCGGGCCCGCGACGGCAGCCGCCGTCGCGGGCCTCGTCGTGTCAGGTGGTCACTGTCCGGAATGCAGGACCAGCTTGCGGATGCGGCCGTCGAGATCCTGGAACCGGGCCGAGATGCCGCGCCCGGCGCAGGCCTGGAAGGTGTCTCCGGCGAAGAAGCCGCGGGCGCTCTGCTCGCGGCACGCCATCAGGGGCGGCACCAGAACGGCGCCGAGCCCGACGATCAGCACCAGGGCGATGTTGAGGATGACGGCGATGAGCCAGCCGAGCGGCGACAGGAACGGCTTCTCGAAATCCGTCCGGCGCCGGTCCGGACGGGTCAGGTCACGCACCGTCACGCCGGCGTGACGCCGTTCCGCCATCCTCGCATCGAGGTCCCGGAACTTCGAGATTTCGGCCACGGACACCCTCTTCCACACGAGAACTTCGCGCAACCTGCGCACGGAACCATCAAGGAAGCCTGAAGCAGCAGCCCTGACATTCGCGCGCAACCTTCCTCACCAAGGCTGTGCACCGGCGCGAATACGTCTTGAGCGGATTCGGCATTTGCGGAGAATGCGGCCCCCAAGGCCACGTTCCTCGTTCCCAGGACCTTCCGATGTCGACACCTACGCCGCAGCGCAGCGCTGATCCGGCCGCGACGGACGGTGCCCTGTCGCGGGCGGGCGTCCGCTTCACCGCCTGGGCCGAGAAGTGGTTTCCCGACGCCTTCATCTTCGTGGCCATCGCGGTGGTCGTCGTGGCGCTGGGCGCGCTCGCCAACGGTGCCCCGGCGCCGGCCATCGCCAAGAGTTTCGGCGACGGGTTCTGGAGCTTGATCCCCTTCACCATGCAGATGGCCTTCGTGACCATCGGTGGCTACGTGGTGGCGACGGCGCCCCCGGTCCAGGCGCTGATCGACCGGCTGGCGAGCATCCCGAAGACCGGTCGCGGCGCCGTCGGCTTCGTCGCCGCCGCCACCATGCTGTCCTCGTTCCTCAGCTGGGGCCTGAGCCTGATCTTCGGCGGCCTGCTCGCCCGCGCGCTCGCCCGCCGCACGGAACTGCGCATGGATTACCGTGCCGCGGGGGCGGCGGCCTATCTCGGCCTCGGCGCCACCTGGGCGATGGGCTTGAGCTCCTCGGCGGCCCAGCTCCAGGCGAACCCCGCCAGCCTGCCGAAGGCACTCCTGCCGATCACCGGCGTGATCCCCTTCAGCGAGACCATCTTCCTGTGGCAGTCGATGCTGATCGCCGCGATCCTGTTCGTGATGTCGGTGATCATCGCCTACGCCTCCGCGCCGCGCCCGAACACCGCGGTGACGGCCGAGGATCTCGGTGTGAACGTCGACCGTGAAAAGCCCGATCTCGGGCGGCCCGAACAGCCCGGCGAGTGGCTGGAGCATTCACCGATCCTGACGATCCTCCTCGTGTTGATCGCCGGCGCGTGGATCTACCAGGAGTTCGCGCGGCAATCCTGGATCACCGCGATCTCGAACCTGAACACCTACAACCTCCTGTTCATCACCCTCGGCCTGCTGCTTCACTGGCGCCCCAAGCGCTTCCTCGTGGCGGTGGCCAAGGCGGTGCCGGCGACGGCCGGCATCCTCATCCAGTTCCCCCTCTACGCCGCCATCAGCGCGATGCTGACCGGGCCGAAGAACGCGGCCGGGATCTCGGTCTCCGAGGTGATCACCCACGCCTTCGTCAGCCTGAACACCACGGGCAGCTTCCCGATCTCGATGGGCGTCTACTCGGCGGTGCTCGGCTTCTTCGTGCCGTCGGGCGGCGGCAAGTGGCTGCTCGAGGCCCCCTACGTGATGCAGGCGGCCAACGAGCTCCAGGTCCACCTCGGCTGGGCCGTGATGGTCTACAACGCGGCCGAGGCGCTGCCGAACCTCATCAATCCGTTCTGGATGCTGCCGCTACTGGGCATCCTCGGTTTGAAGGCGCGAGACATCGTCGGGTTCAGCTTCCTTCAGCTCCTCATCCATCTGCCCGTCGTGCTTTTCCTGCTCTGGGCGCTGGCCTTCACGCTGACCTACCACCCGCCGGTGATGCCGTAGGCCGCGAGATGGATCAGAGGACAAAGTTCATGCGCATCGCCGTCCTGACGGTCCTGTCGATCCTTCTGTTCGGGAGCCTGCCCGCCTTGGCCCAAGACCGCCTGCCGCCGATCCCGGCCGATGCCCTCAGCCCGGAGCAGAAGGCCGCCTCCGAGGCTTTCCTCGCGGCGCGAAAGACACCGGTCTTCGGTCCGTTCGTGCCGCTCCTGCGCAGTCCCGAGCTGATGACCAACGCCAGCAACATGGGACTGCACCTGCGCTACCGCAGCGTGCTGCCCTTGGTGTTGAGCGAGTTCATCATCCTGATCACCGCCCGGGAATGGACGCAGCAGCTCGAGTGGCACATCCACGCGCCGATCGCCCTGAAGGCCGGCCTCGCCCCGGCCATCGTCGCGGCGATCCAGGAAGGCCGGCGGCCGGATGCGATGGGACCGGAGGAGGCGCTGGTCTACGCGTTCTCGATGGAACTGCACCACAACAAGGCGGTGAGCGAAACCACCTACGCGCGGGCGGTCCAGACCTTCGGCGAGCAGGGGGCCATCGAGATGGCAGGGATCAACGGCTATTACACGCTGCTCGCCATGAGCATGAACATGGCCCGTACCGCCCTGCCGGACGGGGCGGCGCCGCAGCTACCGCCCCTGGTCCCCTGAGGAGTCCGCCTCGCGGGAAGCGTCGGCAGGCGGGTCGTCCGTCGCGCTTCAGGCGGCCCGGACGGTCGCGAGAAAGCGCAGCATCTCGACGTTCAGATGCTCGGCTTGGCGCGTGAGATCCGAGGCCGAGGTCAGCACCTGGGTCGCCGCCATTCCGGTTTCCTCCGCCGTGCGCGCCACGTCCGCCACGTTCGTCGTCACCGCATCCGTCCCGGCGGCGGCCTGGCCGACATTGCGCACGATCTCCTGCGTGGCCGCTTCCTGCTCCTCCACCGCCGCCGCGATCGAGGTCGCGACCCCTGAAATCTCCCGGATGCGCGCTCCGATCCCGCCGATGGCACCCACGGCTTGGCCGGTGGAGGTCTGGATCTGGCCGATCTGAGCGCTGATCTCGTCGGTGGCCCGGGCGGTCTGGTTGGCGAGTTCCTTGACCTCGGCGGCGACCACCGCGAAGCCGCGCCCGGCTTCCCCGGCCCGGGCCGCCTCGATGGTGGCGTTGAGCGCCAGGAGGTTGGTCTGGCCCGCGATGCTGGAGATGAGCGCCACCACGTCGCCGATGCGGCTGGCGGCATCCGCCAAGTTCCGCACCAGATCGGCGGTCGCCGTCGCCTCGGTCACCGCCGCCTGCGCCAAGCTGGCGGATTCCGAGACCCGACGTCCGATCTCCTGGACCGACGCACCGAGTTCTTCGGCCGCGGCCGCCACCGTGGTGACGTTGGTGGCGGCCTGAATGGCGGCCGCGGCCGCGCCGGACGCCTGCGCGGCGGTCTGACCGGCGGCCGAACTCATGCCGCGCGCCGTCCCGTACAAGGTACCCGCCGCCGCCGACACGCTGCCGACGATGCCGCCGACCGTCGCCTCGAAGCCGTCCACCACCTGTTGCATGCCGGCTCGGCGCTGGTCTTCGGCCGAGGCCCGTGCCAGGGCCGTCTCGTGATCGAACTGCCGGGTCCGGAGCAGGTTGTCGCGGAACACCTGCACCGCGCCCGCCATCGCGCCGAGTTCGTCTCGACGCCCGGCATAAGGGACTTCGGAGATCGCGTCTCCGTCGGCGAGACGGCGCATCGCGCCGGTCATGCGCTCGATGGGGCGGGTCACGCCGCGCACGACCCAGATCAGGCTGGCGACACCCAGCAGGAGCGCGAAGGTCAGGACGGCGACCTGCGTCATCGCACCGGTCCTGGCGTCCAGGGCCGCCTCGGTCGCCGTGGCATCGAGCTGGTTCACGGCGGCGAGGGGGATCGCCATGATCAGGTCGATCGCCGGTGTCGAAAGCGCACGCGATTCCGCGAGGGTCGGGCGCGGCAGCGTGATGTCCGCCAGCGTGGTGAGGAGGGCCTGGTTGCGGGCCGGGAAGGCGCCCTTGAAGTAGCCGTCACGGGCCTGTCGGACGGCGGCTTTCAACGCCTCCGAGTTCGGCATGGCCTCGACGATGGACTCCACGATGCCGAAGGCGAACTCGGTCTGGCGGCTCAGGACGGTGTAGTCCTGGACGTCCTTGGGGGTGATCGCGCGGTTCTGCGCCAGCACGTCGTTGACGATGAGGTTGGTGTTCCCGGCCAAGGTCCGGGCCGACCAGCCGAGTTCCCGCACGCGCAGCAGGTTGGAGAAACTCGAATCCAGCTCGCGGATTCGGGTCTCGGTCGCGGCCAGGAGCCCTTCGATCGCGGCGATCAGGTTGCCGATCGCTTCGTTGACCCGCTTGGTGAGGCCCGGATCGCGCGCGGCCACCGGGAGAGCCAGATTCGTGTCGACCTCCTGGCGAACCTGCTGCAGCGCCTTGAACCGTTCGGCGAACCGGCGCGTATCGAGGCCTTCCTGAGCCGATTGGCGCTCGAGGGCGACGGGGAACGCGTCATCGCTGATCTTGCGGCGGGCCGCGATCTCACGGAGGTTCGGTCCGAGCTTGTCGGTCTGGAGCGCCAGCGCCGAAACCATGGAACCGCGCTCGAATCGAAGTTCCGAAAGACCTCGGGACAGCATCAGTTCGCCGCCGGAGAGTTGCGAAACGAGATTCGACCGTGTCCATCGTCCGAGCGATCCATGGAGATCTGTCGCGGCTTCGTAGAAGACGAAGAGACCGAGGACGGAAATGATTGCGAACAGTCGCGACTTGATGGACATTGCTCGACTCGGACTATACGAAATAGAGATGGGTGCTCGTGTTATCCTTTATCAGATCAATCGTTGAAAATGTGTTTGGGTTTCGCAGTTTAGTTCATGTCTAGACGTGACGGATCGTAGGTGGGGGGAGACCGCCCGGGTCGAGCCTTCCGCCCCGGACCAGCGTGAAGCCGGTCCGTCGCATCGCCGTGGCGGCGCCGGCCTCAGGCGCGTCGGACGGGTACGGCGGCCGACAGCGCGGCGAGCAGCCAGCCGGCCATCAGAGCGAAGCCGCCGGTCGGGGCCGCCATGGGAAACAGCGGCGTGCCGTGGAGCGCCCGGAGCGCAAGGTCGCCCGAGAACAGCGCGAGTCCGAGCACGAGTGCACCCGCCGCGAGGCGGGTCATCGGCCGGTGCGTCGTGCCCGTGGCAGCCAGCCCCACGAGCGCGAGGATCGCGGGGGCGTGGAACAGCAGGAACTGCGCGGCGGTCTTCAGGCTGTCGGCTCCGCTGACATGGGCGGCCGCCGCACTCGCGGCCACGCCGAGGAGCCCCGCGAGGGCGCCCATCGCCAGGAGGGCGCGGTCGAGGCCGCTCACGCGCCGCGCTCCTGCAACAGCCGGGCGATGCTGGCCCGCAATTCGGGCACGCCCCGGTCGTCGCGGCTCGAGGTGAGCAGGATCTCCGGATAGGCCGCAGGGCGCCGGGCGATGGCGGCCTGAACCCCGGCGATGCGCGCATCCATCTCGGACTTCTTCAGGGCGTCGCCCTTGGTCAGCACGATCTGGTAGCTGACGGCGGCCTTGTCGAGTCCGTCGAGGACGTCCGCGTCGATGCTCTTCAGGCCGTGGCGCGAGTCGATCAGCATGAACACCCGGGCGAGGTTCGAGCGGCCCTTCAGGTAGTCGTGGATCAGATCGGTCCAGGCCTCGACCTTGGTCTTCTCCACCGCGGCGTAGCCGTAGCCCGGCATGTCGACCAGGGTCAGGCGGCCGCCGATGTCGAAGAAGTTGAGCTGCTGGGTGCGACCCGGCGTATGCGAGGTCCGCGCGAGGGTGTTGCGTCCGGTGAGGGCGTTGACGAGGCTCGACTTGCCGACGTTCGAGCGGCCCGCGAAGGCGATCTCGACGCCTTTCATCGACGGCAGGGCAGGGACGTTCGGCGCCGAGGCGATGAAGTCGGCCGCCCCTGCGAACAGCAGGCGTCCCGCCTCCAGAAGGGCGGCATCGTCTTCGGCTTTTGACATCGGGCGGCTCCGGACGGATGAGGCGCATCCGCCGCCCTCGCGAGCCGACACGCCGGAAACAGGAAGTCCTCCCCGTCGGGAGACGGAGAGGACCGGTTGGACTGTCGTGCCGTGGCCGAAGCCTCGGAGCGCCTCAGTTCTTGGCGACGGCGTTCTTGTCGGTGGTTTTGCCTCGGAATATCCCCCGCAGGTTGTCCCACAGCTCCACCTTCACGCCGTTGCGACGCATGATGACGTATTGCTGGATCACCGACAGGGTGTTGTTCCAGGCCCAGTAGATCACCAGGCCGGCCGGGAACGAGCCGAGCATGAAGGTGAACACGATCGGCATGAAGGTGAAGATCTGCGCCTGGACCGGGTCCGGCGGCGCGGGGTTCATCTTCATCTGGATGAACATCGTGATGCCCATGATGATGGGCCAGATGCCGAGATGCACGAAGTCCGGCGCCGCGTAGGGCAGCAGGCCGAACAGGTTGAGGAAGCTCGTCGGATCGGGCGCCGCCAGATCCTGGATCCAGCCGAAGAACGGCGCGTGCCGCATCTCGATGGTGATGAACAGGACCTTGTACAGCGCGAAGAAGACCGGGATCTGGATCAGAACCGGCCAGCAGCCGGCGACCGGATTGATCTTCTCCTTCTTGTACAGCTCCATCATCGCCTGCTGCTGCTTCATCTTGTCGTCCGCATAGCGCTCGCGGATCGACGCCATCTCCGGCTGCACGGCCTTCATCTTGGCCATGGACTGGTAGGACTTGTTGGCGATGGGCAGGAACAGCAGCTTCAGGCAGAAGGTCACCACCAGGATCGACACGCCGAAATTGCCGAACAGGTGGAAGAAGAAGTCCAGCGCCCGGAACATCGGCTTGGTGATGAAGTGGAACCAGCCCCAGTCGATCAGCAGGTCGAACTGCTTGATGTTCTGGTTCGCCTGATAGGCATTGACGGTGTTGACCTCCTTGGCGCCGGCGAAGAGCTGCTGCGTCGCCGCGGCCGAGGCGCCGGGCTGCACCACCTGCACGTTGCCGAGCACGTTGGCCTGATAGACCTTGGTGGCGCCGTCGGTCCGCTCGGTGAAGCTGCCGGTATAGGGGGTCGCCTGGTCCGGGATCGCTGCGGCGGCCCAGTATTTGTCGGTGATGCCGACGAAGCCGCCGGTCACGCCGGCCCAGGTCTTGCCCTTGGTGCTGGCATTGCCGAGGGCCGGCTCCTTGGCGAGGTGGTCGTAGGTGTATTCCTGCAGGCCGTCGGCGCCGAGGACGCCGATCAGACCCTCGTGCAGCACGTAGTAGCCCTGGGTGTGGGGCTTACCCCAGCGCGAGACGAGGCTGTAGGGATAGAGGCTGACCGCGTTGGCGCCCTTGTTCTCGACCTCGTCGCGGACCGTGAACAGGAACTTGTCGTCCACCGCGACGACGCGCTTGAACACGAGGCCGGCGCCGTTGTCGTAGCTCAGGGTGACGGGCTTGCCCGGCGCCAGGGTCTCGGCGTCGGCCGTCCAGACGGTGTCGCCGTTGGGCAGCGGACCGGCATTCTGACCGACCCAGCCGAACTCCGCGTAGTAGGGGTTCTCGGTGCCGGTCGGCGAGAGCAGGACGATGCGCGGGCTCTTGTCGTCGACGGTCTCGTGGTAGCTCTTCAGCGAGACGTCGTCGATGCGGCCGCCCTTCAGAGCGATCGAGCCGGCGAGCGCCGGCGTGTCGATGGCGACGCGCGGAGAGCGGGCGATCGCCGCTTCCCGGGGCATGACGCCGGCGCCGGCGCCGGAAGCGCCCGGCAGGGTTCCGGGAACGGGATTGGCCGGACCGCCCTCCTTCGGGCTGGCGCTCGGCACGCCGTCAGGACCGGCCGGCTGCGTGGCCGCCTTGTTCTGGAGGGCGGCCTGACGCTGCTGCTCCACGCGCGGGGCGGCGACGAAGTAGTTCCAGCCGAGCAGGACCGCCAGCGACAAGGCGATCGCGACGATCATGTTCGTCTTGTCATTACCCATCGGTCGGTCCGTCGCATGCGTTGGGAGAAGGGGAGGGCGCGTTCGCGCGGGCCGGTACCGGGCCGGACGCCGCGACGGAGGCCGTCGCGCCCGAGGCCAATACCGGAGCCGCCGGCGATGCGCCAGACTTCGAAGCCTCAGGCACGGGCGCGCCTTTGCCGCGTCCGCGCCGGGCGGGACGCGGAGGAGACGATTCGGATTTCGGTCCTTGCGGCTTCGTCACCACGGCGACGGCACGGCGCAGGTCGTCGATCAGGGTTTCGAAGGGCGCGTGCAGCGCAGGGCGCCGCGCCACCAGCACCACGTCGGCCGGGCGCACCGGCAGGTCGCCGGCGGCCTGCGCCACGGCAGCGCGCAGGCGCCGCCGGATGCGATTGCGCTCCGTGGCGTGCCCGACCCGCTTGGTGATGGTGAAGCCGATGCGCAGGCCGTCGTCGGGCAACCCGCCGAAGACGCCGTCGAGGGGCGGCTCCGCGGTGCGGACAAGGCCTTGCGCCGACAGGCGTTCGTTGTGGAAGCGGCGCCCGCCGGCCGCAGCCAGGAACTCGGAGCGTCGCGTAAGCCGCCCGATCGTCGAGGTGGCCGATGACATGGCCGATCCGATCCCGCAGCGGGTCCTGTGGCCCTGGGCCAGACGCATGATGTGGCGCGCCGCCCGTGACGGCGCCGCCGATCTCTTAGGCCGAGAGCTTCTTACGGCCGTGGGCGCGACGGGCCGCGATGACCTTGCGGCCGCCGGCCGTGGCCATGCGGGCACGGAAGCCGTGACGGCGCTTACGCACGAGCTTGCTGGGCTGATAAGTTCTCTTCATGGCGCGATCTCCGAATGGCCGAGGATCGATCCGGGCCGCACCGAAGGCCGCGCCGGATATTCACTCGCCCTGAAATGTGTCTGCAAGCGCGAACAGCGCCCCTCAAGGGCGCCGCGTCGCGATGGCGCGGCTTATGGGGCAAGGTCCCGCCCAAGTCAATTCCGCGGCGTACCGAAACGGCAGGATCCGCGACCCCGAACGCGGCGCGCGGGCCGCGACGGCATCAACCAATCGTTAACCGACTTGCGCCATCCTGTGATCCTGTTCGGTGCTCCCGGACAGCGTGCGGACCTTTCCGTTCGCTCGCTTGGACTGCTCCCGAAACTCGCCTGACAGGCCGCCCCGCAACGGGCGGCCTTTTTTCGTCTCCGGTCCTACGCGGACACCAAGCGCTGCGCGGTCACCCGCTGCACCGATGGCACCGGCCGGTCGGGTTAACGTTAACAACCGGTAAAAGCCGCGGACCGGGACGTTCGGCGCTAGAGTTGCGCAGACAGGTGCAAACGCGTCGCCTTCGTCCCATTTCGGGACGCAATCGGTCCGGTCGCGGCACAGGAGGCACCATGAGCGGGTTCGACGTCATGTTCCGGGACGAGCGCGACTGGGTGAATTTCGGTGACACCTACGTCACCTCGGAGGCCTTCAAGGTCCTCTTCCGCGAGGGCATGACCCTGGTCGAGGAGGCTGCGGCCTATCTCGACGGCACGGGTCGCGAGGAATCCCGCCTGATGTCTCGCGACGGCACGCTGAGCTATGCCAGCGAGAGCATGCGCCTCACCACGCGTCTGATGCAGATCGCCTCCTGGCTCCTCGTTCAGCGGGCCGTCTCCGAGGGCGAGCTAACGCCGGCCGAGGCGATGCAGGAGAAGACCCGGGTGCGACTCACCACGCCCGAGACCTTCCGCAGCGACGTGTTCGGCGTCCTGCCCCCGACCCTGCAGGACCTCATCGTGCGCTCGCGCCGGCTCCACAGCCGGATCCTGCACCTCGACGGCCTGATCGCCGACGAGCGCCCGACTCCTCAGCCCCAGGAGAGCCCCGTCGTCGCCCAGCTGAGCCTGCTCCGCTCCGCCTTCGGCGCGGCCTCCGCCTGACACGGCCGCACGCCCGGTCTCGAACCGGGCGAGGGGCTTCCGAACGCAGAACGGGCGGCACCGAGGGTGCCACCCGTTCTGCGTCGTTCCGATGGCCTCGCCGCGTCGCCGCGGCGGAAGTCCGGGGCGACCTTACTTCTTGCCGAAGGAAAGAGCGCCGAAGCGCGAGTTGAAGCGCGACACGCGTCCGCCGCGATCGAGCATCTTCTGCTCGCCGCCGGTCCAGGCCGGATGGGTGTTCGGATCGATGTCGAGGTTGAGGGTGTCGCCCTCCTTGCCGTAGGTCGACCGGGTCATGTACTCGGACCCGTCGGTCATCACGACCTTGATGAAGTGGTAGTCGGGATGCTCGGTACCCTTGGCCTTGTCGGCCGCGCTCTTTGCCATGACGAAATCCTTGAATAGCCAAGCCGACCGGCCCGTCTGGCGGCCCGCGGCCATAGATCACGCGCAATCGGATGAAGGCGCGCCTATACCTCACGCACCTTCGCCCGACAAGCGTGCGCCGATCGAAGAGACCGCTGGACGGTCGCTTTTCCTCAAAGACCAATGATGACGAGGCACCATGGCTCGCGGCCGTGACAAGAAAATTCCCGGGGAGGCCCGGCCGAAGGCTCCGCTCGGGTCGCTGCGCCCGCTGATTCCGTTCGCGATGGTCTATCGGGGCCGGATGCTGGCGGCGTTCCTGGCGCTCCTCGCCGCTTCGGGCGCGACCCTCGTGGTCCCGATCGCCCTGCGTCGGGTCATCGACCATGGCTTCTCGCCCGAGGGTCAGAGCGTGATCGACACCTACTTCGCCGCCCTGATCGGCGTGGTGGCGGTCCTCGCCCTGTCGAGCGGCGCGCGCTACTACACCGTCGCGACGCTCGGCGAGCGGGTGGTGGCGGATCTGCGCACCGCCGTGTTCCGGCGTCTGACCCAGCTGGACCCCGCCTTCTTCGACCGCTCGCTCTCGGGCGAGATCATCTCGCGCCTCACCGCGGATGCCACACAGGTGAAGGCCGTCTTCGGCGTCTCGATCTCGATCCTCCTGCGCAACGCCTTCCTGTTCACCGGCGCCGTGGTGATGATGGTCATCACGAGCCCGAAGCTGTCCGTCCTCGTCCTGGCGGCCATTCCGCTCATCGTCTTTCCGCTGATTCTCTCCGGCCGCGGCGTGCGGCGCCGCTCCCGCGCGGCCCAGGACCGCCTCGCCGACGCCTCGGCCTATGCCGCCGAGGCGGTGAACGCGATCCGCACCATGCAGGCCTTCGGCATGGGCCGGACCACAGCGGCCCGCTTCGCCGCCGCCGCCGAGAACGCCTATGGGGCCGCACGCGACTCGATCCAGGCGCGGGCGCTCCTCACCGGCGTCGCCATCTTCCTCATCTCGGCCAGCGTCGTCGGCGTGATGTGGTACGGCGCGCAAGGGGTCCTGGCCGGCACCATGACGGCGGGTCAGCTCTCACAGTTCGTGCTCTACGCGGTGTTCGGGGCGAGTGCCCTCGGACAGCTCTCGGAGGTCTACGGCGAGCTTGCCCAGGCGGCGGGCGCGGCCGAGCGTCTCG
Source organism: Methylobacterium sp. M6A4_1b (assembly GCF_053345175.1). Lineage (NCBI taxonomy): Bacteria > Pseudomonadati > Pseudomonadota > Alphaproteobacteria > Hyphomicrobiales > Methylobacteriaceae > Methylobacterium > Methylobacterium sp. M6A4_1b. The sequence goes on along the minus strand of NZ_JBKEZQ010000007.1, from coordinate 58,157 downwards.
GCGAGATCCTGGCCGCCGAATCGACGATCCGCTCCCCGGCCGATCCGCTGGCCCTGCCGGTCCCCGCCAGGGGCGCCGTGGCCTTCGAGAGCGTGCGGTTCCATTACCCCACCCGGCCGGATCATCCGTCCCTCGACGGCATCAGCTTCACCATAGCGCCCGGCGAGCGGGTGGCCCTCGTCGGTCCATCGGGCGCCGGCAAGACCACGGTGCTGCAGTTGCTGCTGCGCTTCTACGATCCGCAATCCGGCTTCATCCGGGTCGACGGCGTCGACGTCGCCCGGGTGGACCCGGACAGCCTGCGCGAACGACTCGCCCTCGTGCCGCAAGACCCGACGGTGTTCTCCGGCTCGGTGCTCGAGAACATCCGCTACGGGCGGCCCGAGGCGACGGAGGCCCAGGTCCAGCGCGCGGCCGAACTCGCCCATGCCGACGGCTTCATCCAGGCCCTGCCGCAGGGCTACGCCACCACGGTGGGCGAGCGCGGCGTCACCCTCTCCGGTGGCCAGCGCCAGCGGGTGGCGATCGCCCGGGCCATCCTCAAGGATGCACCGATCCTGCTCCTCGACGAGGCGACCTCGGCCCTCGACGCCGAGAGCGAGCGCGCGGTGCAGACCGCCCTCGACACGCTGATGCGCGGCCGAACCACCCTGGTCATCGCGCACCGCCTCGCCACGATCCGCAAGGCCGACCGCATCCTCGTCCTCGACGGGGGCCGGATCGTCGAGAGCGGGACCCACGAGAGCCTGCTGGCGCAGGGCGCCCTCTACGCGCAGCTGGCCGCACTGCAGTTCACCGATGCCCACGACGACGGCCTGCGCGCCCGCGAGCCGCGTCCGCTGCTCGACGCCCTGCCGGCGGAGTAGGGCGCGAGGGCGGGGTCGGCCCCGGGGTCAGCCCGCCGCGCCGGTCCCGTTCAGGGGGTTGGCCTCGTCCCAGGCGTAGCCCAGGGTCTCGAACCGCATCGCGCGGGTGTCGACCATGAGGAGGCGCCCGACGAGGGGCTCGCCGAACTCCGTGACCGTGCGGATCACCTCCAGGGCCATCAGCGACCCCATGATGCCCGCGAGCGCGCCGAGCACGCCGGCCTCGGCGCAGGGCGCGACGCTGCCGGGCGGCGGGGGGTTCGGGAACAGGCAGCGATAGGTCGGGTTCGGGCGACCGCGCGCATCGGTCCCGTAGGGGCGCAGGGTGGTCAGCGAGCCGTCGAAACGCCCGAGCGCCGCCGTCACAAGCGGGCGCCGGGCGTGGAAGCAAGCGTCCGAGACCGCATAGCGCGTGGCGAAGTTGTCGGACCCATCCGCGACCACGTCGTAGGCGCCGATGAGCGCCTGCGCATTTTCCGGGGTCAGGCGCGTCGCGTGCGTCTCCACGGCCACGTGCGGGTTGAGGCGCGCCACCGCCTCGGCCGCGCTCTCGACCTTGAGGCGGCCGATGTCGGGGGTCGCGTGGATCACCTGCCGCTGCAGGTTCGACAGGGAGACGGCGTCGTCGTCGACGATGCCGATCGTCCCGATCCCGGCGGCGGCGAGGTACTGGATCAGCGGCGCGCCGAGGCCGCCGGCCCCGATGACGAGGACGCGGGCGGCCTTCAGGCGGGCCTGGCCCGGACCGCCGACCTCCGGCAGGACGAGGTGGCGGGCGTAGCGTTCGACTTCGTCGGGGGAGAAGGCCATGCCCGGCAGATAAGCCCCGCCGACGTGCGGCGAAAGCCCGGCCGCGAATTGCACCCCCGCGCGACGGCGCTTATGGCCGTCCGCACCAGGACACCCAGCGAAGAGTCCCGCCCGTGCCGAACGTGCCCCGCGACCGCTCCCCCCTCGCTCTCGCCCAGAGCCTGATCCGCTGCCCCTCGGTGACCCCGGAGGAGGGAGGCGCGCTCGCCTGGCTCGCCGGCATCCTCGAAGGGGCCGGGTTCACCGTGGAGCGCCCCTGCTTCTCGGAGCCCGGCACGCCCGACATCGACAATCTCTACGCCCGCATCGGCACGGGCGCTCCCTACCTGCTGTTTGCCGGCCACACCGACGTGGTGCCCCCCGGCGACGTCGCCCGCTGGCGCCACGGCCCCTTCGCCGGAACCGTGGAGGACGGGGTGCTGTACGGGCGCGGAGCCGTCGACATGAAGGGCGGCATCGCCTGCATGCTCGCCGCCGCCCTCGACTATCTGGACGTGGCCGGTCCGGACTTTCCGGGTTCGATCGGCTTCCTCATCACCGGAGACGAGGAGGGGCCGGCGATCAACGGCACGGTCAAGCTCCTCGAATGGGCGCGGGCGCGCGGCGAGCGCTTCGACCACTGCCTCCTCGGCGAGCCGACCAACCCGGATTCGCTCGGAGACATGATCAAGATCGGCCGGCGCGGCTCGCTCACGGGACGACTCACCGTGCAGGGGCGCCAGGGCCATGTCGCCTATCCGGATCTGGCCGAGAACCCGATTCCCGGCCTGCTGCGCCTCGCCTCGGCGCTTCTCGCCGCGCCGCTCGATGCCGGCACCCAGCATTTCGGCGCCTCGAACCTCGAATTCACCACCCTCGACGTCGGCAACACGGCCACCAACGTCATCCCGGCCGAGGCGCACGGCACCTTCAACATCCGTTTCAACGACCGTTGGACCGCCGAGACCCTGGGGGCCGAGATCCGGGCTCGCCTCGACGCGGCGGCCGGGCGGAGCGTGCGCTACGGCCTCGACCTGCTGCCCTCGAACGCGCCGGCCTTCCTCACGGAGCCCGACGCCTTCACCGAACTCGTCGCCGGCGCCATCGCCACCGAGACCGGCCGCCGCCCGGTGCTCTCGACCACGGGCGGCACCTCGGACGCGCGCTTCATCAAGGATGCCTGCCCGGTCATCGAGTTCGGCCTCGTCGGCCAGACCATGCACCAGATCGACGAGTGTGTGCCGGTGGCCGACCTGAACCGCCTGACGGCGATCTACACGCGGGTCCTGGCGGCGTATTTCGCCGCCCGATAGGGCCGCCTCGCCCTCACGGGCCGTTCGCGGCGGTCGTCGCCCCGGGGGCGCCTCCCGTCGCGCCCGCGGGCTGGTTCCGGAAGCGTCGGCAGTCCGGCCCGAGGCGATCGCCCACCGCGATGAAGATCTGGCGCAAGCGCTGGACGTGCGGGTCGTCGAGCCGCAGCTCGATGCTGGCGACCACGAGATCGACCGCCGCCTGCCGGTCCGGCGCCGCGTCGATCAGGTTCCCACCCAGGACGATGCGGCCGACCTCGAGAAGCAGGGCCTCGTTGCGCACTGCGCTCGGGGCCGCGAGCCGTTCGAGGTCGAACAGGGTGCGTACGCCGAGGGGCCAGAGCCGAATCACCTTCTCGCGTCCGACCGAGCAGCAGAGCTGCGCCTGCGCCACCCAGTCCATGATCTGGTAGACGCCGTAGGGCGTCTCCACGAACAGCATCAGCGGGTTGGCGGTCGCCAGGTTCTGGGTCGAATGAATGTGGTGGTCGTCGAGACGGACGCGGATCTCGCTGTCGATCCCGTCGATGATCTCCACGGGCGTGATCTTGAACGCCCGGTAGACGTCGTACTCCTCTCGCTTGAAGTTCTTCAGCTTGTCGCGCTGCAGGATGTTGCGGAGCACGACATCGGGCATGATGCCGGCGACGAAGCATCCGGTGATCGCCAGGGCCAGCAGCAGCGGAGAACTCATCGGCTCGTCGATCCTGGCAAGGCCCTCCGCCGCGCTCGCCCCGACCCGCAGCAGGCCGATCACCAGGATCGGCGCGAGCACGATGCCGATCACGATCTTGATCGTCTCGCCGATGATCGTCGCCGGGCTGAGGTCGAAGTTCTTGATCGCGCGATACAGGTTCCGCAACGCCGTGAGGTAGCTGCCGGCGAAGGCGGCACAGGCGCCGAACAGCCAGACCGTGGTCATGCCCTGGATCTTCGGACAGATGCCGTCCGGGCCGATCAGGCTCGGTGAGTTCGCGCAGAGCAGCGTCGCGAGAAGCGAGAGGCTGTGGAACACGGCGACCGCCGCGAGCAGGCTGAAGGCGACGCTGCCGAGGATCCAGTCGGTCGCGGTGAAATCCTCGCGGTGCCGGGACTGATCGAACACATCCAGCGACCCGTCGGACGCATCGATCGATCCGCTCTTTCCGAAGACCTTCGGCCGGCCGACGAAGTACTTGTACTTCACGAACTCGAACGAGGGGATCAGTCGTTGGCTCGAAGGCCCTGCAATGTCGAAGACGGCCGCGAGGTCCCGGACGACCTCCTGTCTCTGGCGCTTCACCGCCTCGCGGATCGCAATGAAGAAGAACGGCGACAAGGCCGCGAAGATGGTGGCGCCAAGGATGAACAGATGAACGGGAAGCGTCGTCACGGGAATTTCCATCGTTTCCGACGCGGATCGCGGCAGACTCGACGGATGATCGCCGTTCCCGGCGATTCATCAACTCCAAGTTAAATCATATTAACTCAAAGTTGCGTGATCGCCGTAATCCACGCCCACCAGCGTCAGCCCGCAGGCCGGTGCCAGCGGCCCGCAGCGGCTGCGGTCCCGACTCGCCAGGATGTCCCCGACGTCGTCGGCGCTGAGCCGGCCGCTGCCGGCCAGCATCAGGGTGCCGACCATCGAGCGGACCTGATGGTGCAGGAAGGCGCGGGCCGAGGTCGCCACCACGATCTCGTCGTGCAGGCCCATCGGCAGAGCCGCGACGTCGAGCTGATCGAGGGTTCGCAGCGGGCTCTTCGCCTGGCACTCGGCGGCCCGGAAGGCGGTGAAGTCGTGCAGGCCGAGGAGGCGCGCGGCCGCGGCCCGCATCAGCGCGACGTCGAGGGACCAGGGCACCTGCCAGACCTGGGCACGGTTGAGCACCGGCGGGGTGCGCCGGTTGAGGATGCGGTAGCGGTAGTGCCGGCGGGTCGCGGAGTGGCGCGCGTTGAAGTCGGCGCCGACGATCTCCGCGCTGAGGATCGCGACGGGGTTCGGGCGCAGGTGGGCGTTGAGCGCGTCGCGCACGACGTCGGTGCGCCAGGCCCGCGCGAGGTCGAGATGCGCCACCTGATGCGTGGCATGGACGCCGGTATCGGTGCGGCCGGCGCAGGTGAGACCCGCGATCTCACCGGAGAAGCGCTTGACCGCCGATTCGATCGCCGCCTGGACGGAGGGCTGCGCGGTCTGCCGCTGCCAGCCGCAGAACGGGCTGCCGTCGTACTCGATGACGAGCTTGTAGCGCGGCATCAGGCGCGGCCCGGAACGGTCATGCCAGCCGCGTGCCCGGCACGCGGTGGGTGCCGCGCACGAACTCGGCGCCGTCGCTGACGCCGCCCTTGCCGGCGCGGCGCAGAGCGCCGAGGCGCACGGCACCGTCGCCGCAGGCGATCGTGCCCTCGGTGTCGATGAGCGTGCCGGGGGCTCCGGAACCCGGAGCCGCCGCGGCCGCGAGAACCTTCACGCGTTCCGGCCCCTTGCCGAAATCCGCCTCGAAGAAGGCGCCGGGGAAGGGCGACAGCCCGTTGATGTGGTTGGCGACCTCGCGGGCCGGCCGGGTCCAGTCGATGCGCGCCTCTTCGTTGGTGATCTTGTGGGCGTAGACGACGCCGCCTTCGGCCTGAGGCGCGAAGGCCAGGTCGCCCCCCTCGAGCCCCCGGAGCGCGCGCGCCATCAGGTCGGCGCCCAGCGGCATCAGCGCGTCGTGGAGTTGGCCCGCGGTCATGCCCTGCGTGATCGCAAGACGCTCTTCCAGCGCCACGGGACCGGTGTCGAGGCCGGCCTCCATCCGCATGATGCCGACACCGCTCTGCGCATCCCCCGCCATCACCGCGCGCTGGATGGGCGCCGCGCCGCGCCAGCGGGGCAGGAGCGAGCCGTGCAGGTTGAGGCAGCCGTGACGGGGCAGGTCGAGGATCGCCTGCGGCAGGAGCAGACCGTAGGCCACCACGACGCCGACATCGGCCCCGTGACCGGCGAAGGTCTCGGCGGCCTCCGGTCCCTTCAGGCTGGCGGGCGCGAGCACCGGCGCGCCGAGGCTCTCGGCCAGGACCTGTACGGGAGAGGCTTTCAACGCCATGCCGCGTCCGGCCCTGGCCGGCGCGCGGGTGTAGACGGCGGCGATCGCGTGGCCGTCGGCGGCGAGGCGCGCCAGGGTCGGCACGGCGAAATCCGGCGTGCCCATGAAGACGACGCGCATGGCTCTTGATCCCCGAGGCCGGCCTCAGACGTCGCCGCGCTTGGCCGCCTTGGCGAACTTCTTAACCACCCGGTCGCGCTTCAGCTTCGACAGGTGGTCGATGAACAGCACGCCGTCCAGGTGATCGATCTCGTGCTGGATGCAGGTCGCGAGCAGGCCGTCCGCCTCGATCTCCCGCTCCTCGCCCTGGAGGTCGCGGAACCGCACGCGCACCCGGTCGGGCCGCTCGACCTCGCCGTAGAATTCCGGGATCGACAGGCAGCCCTCGTCGTAGATCCGCTTCTCCTCCGAGGCCCAGACGATCTCGGGGTCGAGGAAGACCTGCGGATGGCGGTCGTTCTCGTCCTTCGAGGTGTCGATCGTGACGACGCGCTTCGGCACGCCGATCTGGATCGCCGCGAGGCCGACGCCGGGGGCGTCGTACATGGTCTCCAGCATGTCGGCGGCGAGCGTGCGGATCTCGTCGGTCACGGGACCGACCGGCGCGGAGGCAAGGCGCAGGCGCGCGTCGGGCAGGATCACGAGGGGGCGGATGGTCATGGGGCGATCGGACTTGAAGCGGGATGCGGGGCGGGCGGCGGCCTGAGCCCCCGCAGATACGGGGGCGCCGGGAGTGGGTCAAATACCCGGTCCGCGTGCCCCGGGCTCAGAACGGCGTCCGGCTGCGGATGGCCGCGGTGAGGGTCCCCTCGTCGAGGTAGTCGAGCTCGCCGCCGACCGGGACGCCGTGGGCGAGGCGCGTCACCTTGAGGCCGTGCGCCTTCAGGGATTCGGTGACGTAGTGGGCCGTGGTCTGGCCATCGACGGTCGCGTTCAGCGCCAGGATGATCTCGCGCATGGCCGGGTCTGCGGCACGGGCCACGAGACTGTCGAGGTTGAGGTGCTCGGGCCGCACGCCGTCCAGGGCGGAGAGCACGCCGCCGAGGACGTGGTAGCGCGCCGTCACGGCGCCGGAGCGCTCCAGCGCCCAGAGGTCGGAGACATCCTCCACCACCACCAGGGTGGCCGGGTCGCGGCTCTCGTCGCAGCAGATGGTGCAGGGGTCGCGGGTGTCGACGTTTCCGCAGGCGCGGCAAACCACGATCCGCTCGGAGGCCACCCGCATCGCGTCGGCGAGCGGCGCCAGCAGGGTCTCGCGCTTCTTGATGAGCTGCAGGGCGGCGCGCCGGGCCGAGCGGGGCCCGAGGCCCGGCATGCGGGCCAGGAGCTGGATCAGGCGCTCGATCTCGGGACCGGCGACGGCTTGTGCCATGGACGACAGTTCTCGTGACGGTTGAGGTACCCACACGGCACACTGCGTAGGAGGCGGGCGGGTGACGGGGCGCGGCGGCACGGGTCCGGTGCGTTCGATCGCGTCCAGCCCGTCGGGAGATCCCTGAAATAGGGTTTTCGGATCGGGATTTCGCCCCCACCGCCGACGAATCGCACCGAAAAGGCTCCGGCACCGAGGCGCTTCAAATGCATCTTCGCCGGTAATCCCGGTCATGTAAGTTTTTTTGTCAGCCAACAGGCGGATTGACGGCAAATCATCCGGCTCTATGCAGGAGATGCGCAGTTCCGGAGCGGTGAACCTGCGCGCGGTGGACCTGACCAACCGCGCGGACGCTCCGGAGGCGAACCGATATGGAGAGCCGATGCGGCTTCCTGTCATGGGGCGGCGACGCGATCAGGGGCCCGAGGAGAGATGAGCGTGACCAATATCGGCGAGTTCAACGCAGCGCACGGTTCCGAGGCCATCGGGCTGCGCAACCTGAAGGCGGTTCACTGGAACCTCGACGTTCCCCGTCTCTACGAGGAGGCCCTGGCCCGCGCCGAGGGCCAGCTAGCCCGCGGCGGCGCCTTCGTGGCGACCACCGGCTCCCATACCGGCCGCTCGCCCAAGGACAAGTTCGTGGTGCGCGACGCCGCCACCGAGAACGAGATCTGGTGGGACAACAACGGTGCGATCACGCCCGAGCAGTTCGAGACCCTGTACGCCGACTTCCTCGCGCATGCCGAGGGGCGCGAGCTCTTCGCCCAGGACCTGCGCGGCGGCGCCGATCCGACGCATGGCGTCAATGCCCGGGTCTTCACCGAATTCGCCTGGCACTCGCTGTTCATCCGCAACCTGCTGATCCGGCCGGACCGTGCCACGCTCGCGAGCTACGTGCCCGAGCTCACGATCATCGACCTGCCGAGCTTCCAGGCCGAGCCGCACCGGCACGGCTGCCGCTCGAAGACCGTCATCGCCATCGACTTCTCGCGCAAGCTCGTCCTGATCGGCGGCTCGGCCTATGCCGGCGAGATGAAGAAGTCGGTCTTCACCTACCTCAACTACATCCTGCCGAAGGCCGGCGTGATGCCGATGCACTGTTCGGCGAACGCGGCCCTCGACGAGGCCGGCGAATCGGCCCTGTTCTTCGGCCTGTCGGGCACCGGCAAGACCACGCTCTCCAACGATTCCTCGCGCCAGCTTCTGGGCGATGACGAGCACGGCTGGAGCAAGGACGGCATCTTCAACTTCGAGGGCGGCTGCTACGCCAAGACCATCCGCCTCTCGCGCAACGCCGAGCCGGAGATCTACGCCACCACCGAGCGCTTCGGCACCGTGATGGAGAACGTGGTGATCGACCCCGAGACCCGGGTCCCGGATTTCGACGACGCTTCGCTCACCGAGAACACCCGCTGCGCCTACCCGCTCGACTTCATCGCCAATGCGAGCGCCACGGGCCGGGCGGCCCACCCCAAGAACATCGTGATGCTGACGTGCGATGCCTTCGGGGTGATGCCGCCGATCGCGAAGCTGACCGGCGCCGAGGCGATGTACCACTTCCTCTCCGGCTACACCGCGAAGGTCGCCGGCACGGAGCGCGGGCTGACCGCACCGGAGGCGACGTTCTCCACCTGCTTCGGGGCGCCGTTCATGCCGCGCCATCCCAGCGTCTACGGCAACCTGCTGCGTGACCTGATCGCCCATCACGAGGTCGATTGCTGGCTCGTCAACACCGGCTGGACCGGTGGCGGCGTCGGCACCGGGCGCCGCATGCCGATCCGGGTCACCCGCCGTCTGCTCACGGCCGCCCTCGATGGGTCGCTCGCGAATGTCGAGTTCCGCCGCGATCCCTATTTCGGCTTCCAGGTCCCCGTCGCGGTGCCGGGGGTCGAGACCGAGGTGCTGTCGCCGATCGAGACCTGGACCAACAAGGCGGCCTTCCACGAGACCGCGACGCGTCTCGTCACGATGTTCCAGGAGAACTTCAAGCGCTTCGCCGCCCACGTCGACGCGGATGTCCGCGCCGCCGAGCCGGTGCTCTCCGCGGCCGCCTGACCGCTGGCCATCCGGGGCGCGGCGCTGGGCGTCCGCGTCCCGGCACGCGGTGCGATGCGGGCGCTACGATTTCCGGATCGCGCCGCCCGCAGCACCTTCGTTGTGCAGGACATCGTCGCCGAGGACATCGTCGCACAGGACTTCGGGGGCGTTCTCCCGCGCTTCGCGGAAGAGGACGCCGACTTCGTTCCCCTTGGACCAGATCCGGTGCGCCCGGTAGGCATTGTCGCCCGGATCGATGAAGAGGTCGAAGCTGTCCGGAACCTCGACCTTCGTACAGAAGGCGACGCGGGCCCCGATGGGCGACAGGTTGCGCACGAGGCAGGGCGTCGTCTCGGCCGATGCCGCGTCCAGGGCGACACGACCGGACAGATACGTCAGGGCTCGAACGGCGTTGCGATGCTCATCCATGGCTCCAGAAGACACGCGCATCCGTTAAGACACAGAGACTCCGATCCGTGAAAACCGGGGCTATCGGCTGCCGACCGGTTGATGGCGGTGCAGATCGGTTCCCCGCCCACGGGTTCGAGGGTCTGAAGCCCCGAAACGGGCCGTGCGGGCTTCCTCAGGCCGCTTCGTGCACCATCGCCTGGCGGACCTTGAGAGCCAGCTGCTCCAGGGTGTAGGGCTTGGCCAGCAACTGCACGTCGGCCTCGACGAGTTCGTTATGCACGATGGCGTTGCGGGTATAGCCGGTCGTGAAGAGCACCGGCAGGTCGGGCCGACGCGCGTGGACGGCCTCGGCGAGTTCGCGGCCGTCGACCTCCGGCATGACCACGTCGGTGAAGAGCAGCGCGATGTCGGGATGCGTGTCGAGCATCTGCAGGGCGTCCTTGGCGCCTTCCGCGTGGATGACGGTGTAGCGCAGGTCGCGCAGCGCCTCGACGGCGAGGTGGCGCACGCCGTCCTCGTCCTCGACCACGAGGATCACCTCGCGGGGCGAGCCTTCCGGGAGCATCGTCGGCGTGACGTGCTCGGTCTCGGCGGCGTCGCCGAGATGGCGCGGCAGGTAGAGCCGCACCGTCGTCCCGCGGCCGGGTTCGGAATAGATCGCCACGTGCCCGCCGGACTGGCGGACGAAGCCGTAGACCTGACTGAGCCCGAGCCCCGTGCCCTGGCCCGCGGGCTTCGTCGTGAAGAACGGGTCGAACGCCTTGGCGGCCACGTCGGGCGCCATGCCGCTGCCGCTGTCGGTCAAGGCCACGAGGACGTACTGGCCGGCCGGCACGCCCGGATTCCGCGCGGCATAGGCCTCGTCGAGGTGAACGTTGTCGGTCTCGATGATGAGCCGCCCGCCCTTCGGCATCGCGTCGCGGGCATTGACCGCGAGGTTGAGGATCGCGTTCTCGAGCTGGTTGGCGTCGGCCTTCGTGGTCCAGAGGTCGGGGGTCGTCACGGTTTCGATGCGGATGGCTTCGCCGAGGCTGCGGCGCAGCAGGTCCGACATCGCGCCGATGAGCCGGTTGCACGCGATGGCCTCCGGCGCCAGCGGCTGCTTGCGGGCGAAGGCCAGCAGCCGGTGCGTCAGGGTCGCGGCCCGGTCCGCCCCCTTGAGCGCCTGCTCGACGTAGCGCTCCACCCCACGCTCGCCCCGCTCCAGCCGGCGCTTGAGGAGGCTGAGATTGCCGATGATGATCGCCAGCATGTTGTTGAAGTCGTGCGCAAGGCCGCCGGTGAGCTGGCCGAGGGCCTCCATCTTCTGGGATTGCCGCAGGCGCTCCTCGAGCATGTCGCGCGTGGCGGCGGCCTCGATCAGGGAGGTGTTCGCTCCCTGCAGGGCCGCATGGGCGCGAAGGGTGCGCTGGTGACGCCGGCTCGCATCGCTCACCACGTAGCCGCCCAGGACGACCACCAGGACGACGGCAGCCGCGACGGCGAACTGGATCTGCCGAGCCGACTCGCCCGCCTGTTCCTGACGGCTGATCAGGCGGCTGTAATTGTCGGCCTGAGCCTCCCCGAAGAGCGCGCGGACCTCGTCCATCAGGTGCTTGCCGTCTCCGGAGCGCATCCGGGCCAGGGCGGCCTCGTCCTGCCCGGCGCGCCGCAGGGCCACGGTCTCCCGCAATTCGGCGAGCTTGGCCTCGGCGGCCCGGCTCAGGCGGGCGACGATCGCCGCCATGCCGGGGTTTCGCGCCACGGCCTCCGCGATGGTGGACAGGCGGCCGGGCGTGCTCGCGACCGCGTCCGCGCAGAGCTTGAGGTAGGTCTCGTCGCCCGAGAGGAGGTAGCCGCGCTGTCCGCTCTCCGCATCCTGGATGCCGGAATACAGGGTGAAGATCGCGTCGCGGATGCGGACGCTGCGGCGCAATTCGGCGCGGTTCGCATCCTGCGTCGCCACGAGGCTGGCGGTCGCCGCGACCATGGCGATCAGCAGCAGAAATCCCACCATCAGGGGCGCGATGTCCCTCAGACGTCCAGGTAGAGCGAGCGGCTGCGCCTCTGTGACTCGAGGAGAGTGCGAACCAAAATTCATGATCCGGCCGGAGGAAGGACGTTGGAGACCCAACGTTCCACTCCGCCCGGGTTATGGCAACGCTTCGACGACCAAATTGTGATCGATGTTGCCGAATTGCCGGGTTGACGGGCTCAGAACAGTTTCATGCCCGGCGGGATCGGCAGACCCTTGGTGAGTTCGGCCATCCGCTCGGCCGCAACCTGCTCGGCCTTACCGCGGGCATCGTTGACGGCCGCCACGATGAGATCCTCGAGGATCTCGCGCTCGTCGGCCACAAGCATGGCGGGATCGAGCTGAACGCCCTTCACCAGGCCCTTGGCCGTCATCGTCACCCGCACGGCGCCCCCACCGGAGGCGCCGGACACCTCGACGGTGTCGAGCTCGTCCTGCAGGGAAGCCATCTTCTCCTGCATGGCCTGGGCCTGCTTCATGATGCCCATGAGGTCGCGCATCGGGTCTGCCCTCTCTGTCGTTCCGAACCGGGTGGATTCACATCTGGGGCAGGGGCGCTCCAGGGACTATGCCTCGTCGTCGGGCTCGTCGGTCTCGGCCTCGCCGGTGGGCGCGGCCTCGACGGCGGGCGATGCCTCGGGGGCCTTGTCGCGCACGTCGACGATCTGCGCGCCCGGAAACCGGGCCAGGACCTCGCGGACCAGGGGATGGGCGGCGGCGTTCTGGTGCCGGGTCTCGGTGGCGGCACGTGCGGTGGCGTCGAGGGTCGGCTCACCGGCCTCCTTGGAGAGGGCGACGATCCAGCGCCGCCCGGTCCAGGCGTCGAGGGCACGGGCGAGGTCGTTGGCGACGCTCTGACGCCCGCCCTCGGCGAGGCGGAACTCGATGCGGCCCTCCTCGAAGCGCACGAGATGGACCTCGCGCTCGAGCGCCATCTTCAGGCCGATGTCGCGCCTGGCATCCGCCAGAGCGACGACGTCGGTGAAGCGGGCGAGGCGCGGCCCCTCGGGTTGGGGAGCCGGCGCCGGGCTCGCGAGGGCGGGGCGGGAGCCGCCGCCATGGGCCGCCATCGTGAGGGCGGGGCGGGGCGAAGGCGCCGCGCCGGAGAAGGTCGGGATCGGTGGCAGGGCCGGGCGGCCCTCGGCCACCACGGGTCCCGGGGCCGGGGCCGCCGGCGTGGCGCCAGACGTCGCCGCGCCCGGGGCGGCCAGCGCCTGCGCCTTCATCTGACGCAGGGCCTCGTCCGGAGTGGGAAGATCGGCCGCGTAGGCGAGGCGCACCAGGGCCATCTCGGCCGCGGCCAGGGGGCGGGTCGCCGTCTGCACCTCGGGGATCGCCTTCAGGAGGATCTGCCAGGCCCGCGACAGCACCCGGACGGAGAGCTTCCTCGCGAAATCGCCACCGCGCGACCGCTCCGCCTCGCTCAGGGTCGGGTCGGCGGCGGCCTCCTCCGGCACCAGTTTCAGGCGGGTGACGAGGTGCGTGAAGCTCGCGAGGTCGGAGAGGATCACGGCGGGGTCGGCGCCGGCCTCGTACTGCCCGCGCACCTCGGCGAAGGACGCCGGGATGTCGCCGCGCATCACCGCCTCGAACAGGTCGACGATGCGTCCGCGATCGGCCAGGCCCAGCATGTCGCGCACGCTCTGGGCGCTGACGAGGCCGGCCCCGTGGGCGATCGCCTGGTCGAGGAGCGAGAGCGCGTCGCGCACCGAGCCCTCGGCCGCCCGGGTGATGGCCGCCAGCGCCTCCGCATCGGCCTCGACGCCCTCGGCGGCGCAGATGCGGGCAAGGTGCCCGACCAGGGTCTCGGCCTCTACGCGGCGCAGGTCGAACCGCTGGCACCGGGACAGGATGGTCACCGGCACCTTGCGGATCTCGGTGGTGGCGAAGACGAACTTGGCGTGCGGCGGCGGCTCCTCCAGCGTCTTCAGGAAGGCGTTGAAGGCCTTCTCCGAGAGCATGTGGACCTCGTCGACGATGTAGACCTTGTAGCGGGCCGAGACCGGCGAATAGCGGATGCCGTCGATGATGCCGCGTACGTCGTCGATGCCGGTATGGGACGCGGCATCCATCTCCAGCACGTCCATGTGCCGGGATTCCATGATGGCCTGGCAGTGCCGGCCGAGCTCCGGCATCGCGATGGTGGGACCCGTGTCGGGATGCCCGTCGCGGAGGTAGTTCAGGCCGCGGGCGAGGATGCGGGCGGTGGTGGTCTTGCCGACGCCGCGCACCCCGGTGAGCATCCAGGCCTGCGGAATGCGGTTGGCCGCGAAGGCGTTGGCGAGGGTGCGCACCATGGCGCCCTGGCCGATCAGGTCGTCGAAATTCTGGGGGCGGTACTTGCGGGCCAGCACCCGATAGGGTGTGGCGGCCGGGGTCGGCTCGGGAAGCCCGGGCAGGAGCCCGGCGTCGCTCAGAGGACCGGAGGTCGCGTCCATGCCGCCTTGCTGGGTTGGTGCGGCTCCGGTCGGAGGGTGCCGCCACGCGAGCCCGAGGCATCGATCGAGGTGGGAGGCTGGACGAAGACCCGCTCGGTCTCGTTAGGGCTGCTTCCTTCCGGACCTGACCCGGTTGGCGAGTGAAACGTCCCTCGCCAACCTCCCGAGGGCTATATGGCCGCCGCGCGCGGCGGATGCAAGCGGACTCGTGCGAGCGGACCCGTGCGAGCGGACTGGGGGCACGAAGAAGCGGGCGCGCCGTGGGGCAGGCCTCGGCGTGCCCCCAAATCGCCCGATCCCTGCGCCAGGCTCGGTGCTCTGTCTGTATCGAGAAAGAGGGAGGCGCCGATGACGCGGCGGTTCGGCGAAGGGCCGATGGCCCTGGCCTGTCTGATGGCGGCGCTCACGGCGGCAACCGCCGCGGCGCCCGAAGCTCCGAGGGCCTGGGCGGGCCGCTACCTCTACGAGCACGACGGGGGCCGCACCGTCGGCGGATCGCCGATCGTCGTCACCTACCAGCTCGACATCGCCCCGGGACGGGGAAACCCGGACTGCCTGCTGCGGATCGAGGGCTTCCAGACCGACGAGACCATCGTCTGCAAGGCGAGCGGTACGGCCGAGAGCGTCGCCGTCGTCTTCCACACCTTCGGGGACGGCCGCACCGTGAACGCCTACGGCACGCGTCTCTACGAGGTCGGGACGGATTTGTTCGAGATGCGCCGGGGCGGCGATGCCGTCCTGACCCAATGGCGGGCGCTCAACCCGAGCGGTGCCGGCTCGGCCGCGCCGGCCGGCACCTACTTCACCCGAAAGGGCTGACATTCCGGCGCGGTACCCGCCCCGTCGGAGAGCCGCGAGACGCCTCCGCTTTGAAGACTACTCGGCCTTGCGCTTCACGATGGCGAAGGTCTTGGGGTCGAGTTCGAGGTCGAACTGCTTGCCGCTGGCGTCGATGGCGTCATCGACCTCGATCTCGTCGTCCTCGACTTCGATCTTCTTCCACTTGGTGAAGCCTTCCTGCTTCAGCACGGCCTCGATCTTGGTCTGCTCCTCCGGGGTCGGCTTCCGGTCGGCGAAGGCCGAGCCGGTGAAGGCGAGGCCGAGAGCGAGGGCGGCGAGGCCGGCGATCTTGATCGACATGGTGTCTCCCTGGGGTCCGAGGATTGTTTCTGACCTCTTCCGAACCACGCAGCGAAGGTGAGGTTCCTGCCGAAATTCCGGGATGTCTGCGCCTTTCGGTTGTGTGGCCGCGCGGTGCCGCCTAGGGTCGCGAGGCCTTCGCGCCTCCAGGAGCGGTCCAGAATGGTCACTCGCGTCGCCACCGTGGCCTTCGAGGGCATCGAAGCGCGGGCCGTCGACGTCCAGGTCCAGATCGCGCCCGGCATCGTCGCCTTCACGGTGGTGGGCCTCGCCGACAAGGCGGTGGCGGAGTCCCGCGAGCGGGTGCGTTCGGCGCTCATCGCCTCCGGTCTCGCCCTACCAGCCAAGCGGATCACCGTGAATCTCGCCCCGGCCGACCTGCCGAAGGAGGGATCGCACTACGACCTGCCCATCGCCCTGGCGGTGATGGGTGCGATCGGCGCCCTGCCGGCCGATGCGCTCGCGGGCTACTGCGTGCTCGGGGAGCTCGCCCTCGACGGGACGATCACGGCCGTTTCCGGCGTCCTGCCCGCCGCGATGGCCGCCAACGAACGCGGTCTCGGCCTGATCTGTCCGGCCGCCACCGGGCCGGAGGCCGCCTGGGCCGGCGGCGACCTCGACGTGCTGGCACCGCGTTCGCTGATCCAGCTCGCCAACCACTTCAAGGGCACGCAGGTCATGGCCCGGCCGGAGCCGGCGGTGGCCGCGTCGGGCGCCGCCCTGCCGGATCTGCGCGACATCAAGGGCCAGGAGGGGGCCAAGCGCGCCCTGGAGATCGCCGCGGCCGGCGGTCACAACCTCCTGATGAACGGACCGCCCGGAGCCGGCAAGTCGATGCTCGCCGCGCGCCTGCCCTCGATCCTGCCGCCGCTGGCCCCGCGCGAACTCCTCGAAGTCTCGATGATCCAGTCGGTGGCGGGCGAACTGAAGGGCGGCGCGCTCTCGAACCGGCGCCCGTTCCGGCAGCCGCACCATTCCGCCTCCATGGCGGCACTCGTCGGCGGCGGCATCAACGCCCGCCCGGGGGAGGCCTCGCTCGCCCATGGCGGCGTGCTGTTCCTCGACGAACTGCCGGAGTTCACGCCCCAGGTGCTCGACTCCCTGCGCCAGCCGATGGAGACCGGGACGATCATGATCGCGCGGGCCAACCATCGGGTGACCTATCCGGCCCGGTTCCAGCTCGTGGCGGCGATGAATCCCTGCCGCTGCGGACAGGCCCTGGAGCCGGGCTATGCCTGCCGGAAAGGCCCGAACGAGCGCTGCGTCGCCCAGTACGGCGCGCGCATCTCCGGCCCGCTCCTCGACCGCATCGACCTGCGCATCGAGGTCGGCGCGGTGACGGCCGCCGACCTGATCCTGCCGCCGCCCCCGGAGGGGTCGGCCGAGATGGCGGCCCGCGTCGCGGCCGCCCGCGCGCTGCAGACCGTGCGCTACGCCGCCTACGATCCGGAGGGATCGTTCACCAACGCCACCTGCCCACCCCCGGTGATCGAGGCGGTGGCCGCCCCGGACCCGGAGGGTGCCGCCCTGATCCGCTCGGCCGCCGAGACCATGCGGCTCTCGGCGCGCGGCTTCCATCGGACCCTGCGCGTCGCCCGCACCCTGGCCGACCTCGACGGCGAGGACCGCGTCCGCCGCATCCATCTGGCCGAGGCCCTGTCCTATCGCGGACGGGCGGAGCAGCCGGCCGCGGCCTGACCTCGGGCGGCGGGAAGCGCCCGGGAGGCCGGGTGCCGCCGCCGATGCCGGATCAGCGAGTGGGTCAGGCCCGACAGGGTGAGCGGGTCGCAGGTGAACCCGGAGACCGAGCCGACGAGGCCGTCGCCAGGAGGGCGCCGAGACGCAGGTCGAGCAGACCGAAGGCGGTGGCGCAACCGGCGAGGCCAGCAGCATTCCGCGCCGATGCGGCATGGTCCGCGCCCGGTCGGCACGGAAGCGCGCCGCAGGCGCCAGGTCGTCAGGGTGACCGGTCGGTCGACGCGTGTGTTCTGCCGCCGGACCCGTCGTCCGGGTACAATGGCGGACGGCTGGGGGCCACCCGCCGGGGGGCGTTACTCCGCGGCTTGCCGCGCCGCGTAGCCGAGGCGGCCGTTGAGCTCCTCGATCAGCTTCACCGCGGCCTCCGCGATGACGGTGCCGGGTGGGAAGATCGCCGAGGCGCCGGCGGCGTAGAGGGCGTCGTAGTCGCCCGGCGGAATCACGCCGCCGATGACGATCATCACGTCGCCGCGGCCCTGCTCCGTCAGGGCCGCCTTCAGCTCGGGCACCAGCGTCAGGTGGCCGGCGGCCAGCGACGATACGCCGACGATGTGGACGTCGTTCTCCACCGCCTGCCGCGCCGCCTCGGCGGGGGTCGCGAAGAGCGGCCCGATATCCACGTCGAAGCCGAGATCGGCGAAGGCGGAGGCGATGACCTTCTGGCCCCGGTCGTGCCCGTCCTGGCCCATCTTGGCGACGAGGATGCGCGGGCGACGCCCATCGTTCTCCTCGAAGGTCTCCACGAGCTTGCGAACGGTCTCGACCACCGGCGACATGCCACCCACCTCCCGCTTGTACACGCCCGAGATCGAGCGGATCTCGGCCCGGTGACGGCCCCAGGCCTTCTCCAGGGCGTCCGAGATCTCGCCCACTGTGGCCTTGGCCCGCGCCGCGTTCACCGCGAGTTCGAGGAGGTTGCCCGTCCCCTGCGCCGCCGTCGTCAGCGCCGCCAGGGCCGCGTCGACGTCGGCCTGGCTGCGCTCGGCGCGCAGGCGCTTCAGCTTGTCGATCTGCAGGGTGCGGACGTTGCCGTTGTCGACGCGCATCAGCTCGATGGCGCGGTCGTCGTCCGGCTTGTACTTGTTGACGCCCACGATGGTCTGGCGGCCGGAATCGATCCGCGCCTGGGCGCGGGCGGCCGCCTCCTCGATGCGCAGCTTCGGGATGCCGGCCTCGATGGCCTTGGCCATGCCCCCGAGTTCGTCGACCTCGCGCAGGTGCTCCCAGGCGCGGACGACGATGTCCTGGGTCAGCTTCTCCACGTAGTAGGAGCCGCCCCACGGATCGACGATGCGCGTCGTGCCGCTCTCCTGCTGCAGGAAGAGCTGGGTGTTGCGGGCGATGCGGGCCGAGAAGTCGGTGGGCAGGGCCAGCGCCTCGTCCAGCGCGTTGGTGTGCAGGGACTGGGTGCCCCCTTGGGTCGCCGCCATCGCCTCGATGCAGGTGCGGGTGACGTTGTTGAACACGTCCTGCGCGGTCAGCGACCAGCCCGAGGTCTGGCTGTGGGTGCGCAGGGGAAGGGACTTGTCGCTCTTTGGCTCGAATTCCTTGACGAGCTTGGCCCAGATCAGGCGCGCGGCCCGCATCTTGGCGATCTCCATGAAGAAGTTCGTCGAGATGGCCCAGAAGAACGACAGGCGCGGGGCGAACTGGTCGATGGTCAGCCCGGCCGCCAGGCCCGCCTTGATGTACTCGACCCCGTCGGCCAGCGTGTAGGCGAGCTCGAGGTCGTTCGTCGCCCCGGCTTCCTGCATGTGGTAGCCGGAGATCGAGATCGAGTTGAACTTCGGCATGTGCTTCGAGGTGTAGGCGAAGATGTCGCCGATGATCCGCATCGAGCCCGCTGGCGGGTAGATGTAGGTGTTGCGGACCATGAACTCCTTGAGGATGTCGTTCTGGATGGTGCCGGCGAGCTTCTCCGGCGGCACGCCCTGTTCCTCGGCCGCGACGATGTAGAGGGCGAGGATCGGCAGCACCGCGCCGTTCATCGTCATCGACACGGTCATTTCGTCGAGCGGGATGCCCGAGAACAGGGTGCGCATGTCGTAGATCGAATCGATCGCGACGCCGGCCATGCCGACATCGCCCGAGACGCGCGGGTGGTCGGAATCGTAGCCGCGGTGGGTGGCGAGGTCGAAGGCCACCGACAGGCCCTTCTGCCCGGCGGCGAGGTTGCGCCGGTAGAACGCGTTCGAATCCTCGGCCGTGGAGAAGCCGGCATATTGCCGGATCGTCCAGGGCTGCGTCACGTACATCGTCGGGTAGGGGCCGCGCAGGTAGGGTGCCACGCCCGGATAGGTGTCGAGGAACTCGATGCCGTCGCGGTCCTGCGGTCCGTAGACGCCCTTCACCGGAATGCCTTCCGGCGTCATCCAGGGCTCGCCCGTCGGCGGCACCGGGGCCGGGACGGCATCGGCCGCGTAGGGAACGGTCGCGAAATCGGGGATGCGAGACGTCATGGGCTCTGGCTCGTGCGGCGGCAGCGTGCGTGCATTATAGGTACGCGCCCGGTCTGGGCTACTCCTAACCGGACTTGCGCCGGATGGGGCCGGCAAAACCGTCACTTTCGCGCGCGGGCCGGACAAATCTTTTCGGGCCGCACCCAAAACTTTCTTGTCGAACCCGCCTATTCGGCGGCCATCCGGGCGGGGGCGAGGCCCTGCACCTCGGCGGCGACGGCGCCCACGATGCTGCGCAGGTGCCAGACCAGTTCCGAGAAGCCCGGGGTGATCGCGAGGGTCGCCTCGTTCATGTAGAGGCCCCGGTTGATCTCGATCTGCAGGGCGTGCCGCTCGACGTTCGGCTCGCCGTAATGCTCGGTGATGAAGCCGCCCGCATAGGGCTTGTTGCGCAGGACGCGGTAGCCGCGGGCGCGCATGTGGTGCTCGAAGGCGTCGATCAGGATCGGCGCGCAGGCGGTGCCGAAGCGGTCGCCCAGGATGATGTCGGCGCGCGCCGCCTCGTCGCGTCCGAGGCTCGACGACGGCATCGAGTGGCAATCGATCAGGATGGCGTGACCGAACTGGCGGGAGGTGCGCTGGATCAGGCCGCGCAGGGTGCGGTGATAGGGCTTGTACAGGGTCTCGATCCGCTCGACCGCGGCCTCGACCGGCAGGCGTCCGCGATAGATCTCCTGCCCGTCGGCCACAAGGCGCGGGATGGTGCCGAGGCCGCCGGCCACCCGCATGGAGCGGGTGTTGGCGAAGGCCGGCAGGCGTCCGTCGAACATGCGCGGGTCGAGTTCGTAGGGCTCGCGGTTCACGTCGAGGAAGGCCCTGGGGAAATGCGCCCGCATCAGGGGCGCCCCGAGGTCGACCACCGGCGCGAACAGCCGGTCGACATGCGCGTCCTCCGACCGCCGCAGCGCGAGCCCGTCGAGGCGCGAGGCGGCGAGGAAGGCCGGTGGGTAGACCGCGCCGGAATGCGGCGTGTTGAAGACGAAGGGGAGGGTGTGCGCCGTCGGCTCGTCCACCGTGAAGGGCGGATCGAAGGCGGCCGCTCCGATCGCGTCGGGGGTCTGGAACGGCTCTGTCATCGCGGCGCGGGCGCCTCGGTGCGGACGGGACAACGCATCCGCTCACCTTGCGGTTTGCCGACTCGCCTGTCCAGCATCACGGGCGCTCCAAAATGCCCCTGGCGGTGCCGTGGGACACCTGGCCCGGGCGGGCTGGCAACGTTCTGTTTACCAAGCCGGTGCTTTGTGGAAAGAACACATCGAATCAAAGGTACGGGACGCTGCTCGATGAAGATCCTCCTGGCGGAAGACGACAACGACATGCGCCGCTTCCTGGCCAAGGCGCTGCAGAACGCGGGCTACGACGTCCTGTCGTTCGACAACGGCCTCTCGGCCTACAATCGCCTGCGCGAGGAGCCCTTCGAACTGCTCCTCACCGACATCGTGATGCCCGAGATGGACGGGATCGAGCTGGCGCGGCGCGCCACCGAACTCGATCCCGACATCAAGGTGATGTTCATCACAGGCTTCGCCGCCGTGGCCCTGAACCCGGATTCGAAGGCTCCGAAGGACGCCAAGGTGCTCTCGAAGCCGTTCCACCTGCGTGATCTCGTCAACGAGGTCGAGAAGCTCCTGGCCGCCTGAGCGTAACGCCCGTCGCGCCCGCCGAATCGAGGCAGTAGGAAGAGCCCGCGGGCTCGCCTATATGCTGATGGGATTGGGATGGGGCGCGACGACGATGAAGCCGGTCACGATCTATACAACCGCGTGGTGCCCGTACTGCTCGGCGGCCAAGAGCCTGCTGCGCGACAAGGGCATCGCCTTCACCGAGATCGACGTCGAGAAGACGGCCGGCTCGCGCACCGCCATGGTCCAGCGTGCCGGGGGCCGCACGAGCGTGCCGCAGATCTTCGTGGGGGACGCCCATGTGGGCGGCTGCGACGACCTCTACGCCCTCAACGGTGCCGGCAAGCTCGACGCGCTGGTGGCCGCATGAGCGACGCGCCGACCTTCACCGCCGCCTGCGTCCAGATGCGCTCGGGCCGCGATCCCCTCGCCAACCGCGATGCCGCCGTGGCGCTGGTGCGCGAGGCCGCGAGCGCCGGGG
This sequence comes from Methylobacterium sp. M6A4_1b, assembly GCF_053345175.1. NCBI lineage: Bacteria > Pseudomonadati > Pseudomonadota > Alphaproteobacteria > Hyphomicrobiales > Methylobacteriaceae > Methylobacterium > Methylobacterium sp. M6A4_1b. Next base: position 36,398 of record NZ_JBKEZQ010000007.1, on the reverse strand, counting down.
CGGACTACGTCCAGACGCCCGAGATGACCTCCCTGGTGGAGCGCAGCAAGGCGAGCCTATTCGAGAAGGTCACGGCCCAGGACGACGACCCGACGCTGGCGGCGCTGCGCGACGTCGCGCGCGAGCGCGGCATCGTGATCCAGATCGGGTCGCTCGCCGTGCGCAACGGCGACAAGGTCGCCAACCGCGCCTTCCTGATCGACGCGACGGGTGCGATCACGGCCTCCTACGACAAGCTTCACCTCTACGACGTCGACCTGCCGAACGGCGAGCGCTGGCGCGAATCCGCGACCTATACCGGCGGCGCCTGCGCCGTCGTCGCCGAGACGCCCTGGGCGCCCATCGGCCTCGCCATCTGCTACGACATCCGCTTCCCCGCCCTGTACCGGGCGCTAGCCGAGGCGGGCGCCACCCTCCTGACGGCTCCTGCCTGCTTCACCAAGCAGACGGGCGAGGCGCATTGGCACGTGCTGCACCGGGCCCGCGCCATCGAGACCGGCTCGTTCATGATCTCGGCGGCACAGGGCGGCCACCACGAGGACGGGCGCGACACCTACGGCCACTCCCTGATCGTCGATCCCTGGGGCCGGGTCCTGGCCGACGCGGACGGGGCCGAGCCGGGCGTGATCCTGGCCGAGATCGACCTTTCCCGTGTCACCGACGCCCGCGCCCGCATCCCGACCCTCCAGCACGCCCGGCCCTTCACGATCGAGCGGGTCGGCCGCCCCGCCTGATCCCGCCCGCGCAACCGTCGCGAAACCTCTGGTCCCATGATCCGCTACACCCTCGTCTGTGAGGCCCGGCACAGCTTCGAGAGCTGGTTCCCGTCGAGCGATTCCTTCGATGCGCAGGCCGCGCGGGGCCTCGTGGCCTGTCCGGTCTGCGGCTCGGCCCGGGTCGGCAAGAGCATGATGGCGCCCTCCGTCGCCCGCACGGATCGCGGGAGCCATGCCCTGCCACCGCCCGATTCGGCGTCGAAGGCGAACCTTCCCGCCGTCGCCGCGCAGCCCATGCCGCAATTGGCGCCCACCGAACCCGAGCAGCGCCTGCGCGCCTTGATGCGCGCCCTGCGCGAGGACGCCACGCGGAACGCCGACGACGTCGGGACGCGCTTCCCCGAGGAGGCGCGCCGGATCCACTACGGCGAGACAGAGACCCGCGCGATCTACGGCGAGGCGAGCCTGGAAGAGGCCCGCGCCCTCCTCGACGAAGGCATCGCGGTGGCACCCTTGCCGCCGGCCTCCGACGACCGGCACTGAGCCTCAGCGCTTCAGCGCGGCCGTGCCGGCGATCGACGCGAGGAGGAAGGCGATGAGCGCGTTCCAGCCCGCGAGGGAGATGCCGAACAGGCGCCACGCCGCGGTGGAGCAGTCGGCCACCCGGGTGTGCTGGAGGGCGTTCAGGAAGTCGCCGACATCGGCGGGGTTGGCACCCGCGCCGCCGCCGCAATCGGTGGGACCGGCCCAAAGGCTCCATTCCGCACCGGCGTGATAGACGCTGAGGCCGGCCCCGTAGAGCAGGCCGAGGGCGGCGAGGCCGAGGGCGAGGCGCGCGGCCCAGGCCGGGAGGAACAGGCCGAGCAGCGCCAGCGGAATCGCCGCGTAGTAGGGAGTCCGCTCCTGCAGGCAGAGCTTGCACGGCACGTAGCCGAGCCCCCACTGGAAGATCCAGGCTCCCGCGAGCGTCAGCACGGACCCGACGAGGACGAGAAGGGCGGCGCGGCGCAGGCGCAGGAGCGAAGCGTAGTCCATGCCGGAAAAGCACCTTGTCTACAGGAGCACCTTGAACAGCACGAAGCCGAGGATGATCACCGCGACGGAGATCGCCGCCACCACGTTGAGGTGCCGGTCGAGCACCCCACGGATCTGAACGCCGTAGCGGCCCAGAAGTCCCGCCAGGATGAAGAATCGGGCGCCCCGCGTCAGCAGCGACAGCACCACGAACCAGAACAGGTCGTAATGGGCGAAGCCCGAGGTGATGGTCACGAGCTTGAACGGGATCGGCGTCAAGCCCTTCAGCAGGATCACCCAATGCCCGTACTGGGCATAGGAGGCCTGGAAGGTCGCGGCCTTGTCGGAGAGGCCGTAGACCCGGAACACCCATTGCCCGATCGAGTCGAAGAGCAGGGCGCCGATGGCGTAGCCGACGAGGCCGCCGGCGACGGAGGCCAGCGTGGTGACGAGGGCGTAGAACCAGACCCGGTCCGGCCGGCTGACGGCCATGGGCACCAGCATCACGTCCGGTGGCACCGGGAAGAACGAGCTTTCGGCGAAGGCCACGGCGCCGAGGGCGTAGGGCGCGGAGGGCTTGCCCGCGAGCGCGAGGATCCACTCGTAGAGGCGACGGATCATGGAGGGTCCGGGAAGGCTGGAAGGCGGGAAGGCAGGGCCGTGCCCTTTGATCATACGGGGCCGTTCCTGGCGAGCGCCCGCATATCGCACTGCGAAGAAAACGCCACTGGCCGAATCCGGGAAGGTGTGCGATGACGCGGACGCTGCGGGCGTGGTGGAACTGGTAGACGCGCCGGACTCAAAATCCGGTTCCGCAAGGAGTGTCGGTTCGATTCCGACCGCCCGCACCATTTCTCCTACCGGACGCCCGATCGTCAGCCGCGGCTCGCCGTCCCCTGGTGCTCCTTGACCCGCCGGACCTCGGCGAGCTGCCCGCGCAGGATCAGGAGGGCGTCCTCCTCCGCGGGGCTGAGGTGATCCAGTCGGATATGGCGCAGCAGAACCTCGAGCGCATCGCCGATCCGACCCAGCTGGCGGCCGTAGCTGCCCACGTCGTCGAGGATCTTCTGCTCCAGCTCGGGATTCGGCGTGTGGCCGAGGTCGATGTTGACCAGTCCGACCTGCGCGCCCTGCTGGTAGAACGTCCAGGGGTTGATCGACTGCCAGAGCTTGTCGGGGGCGATGGAGAACTGAGCGCTGCGCTGCATGTGGGGTTCCCTCGATCCGATCCGCATAAGGCTAGAGTGAAGGGCGGGGATTCGCCTAGCCCGGCCGGGATCGCTCCGTGAGGAAGCGCCGGATCCATCCGCCGACCCGCGCGCCGTCGCTCGGCGCGGCGAGGGAGGCAAGCGCCCGAGCGCGCAAGGCTTCGTCGAGTTCGCCCGGGCGGTGGCCCGCGATGAGGGCGCGGGCGTAGGCGCGTTCGAATTCCGGATGGAACTGGAACGAGACGGCGCGCCGGTCGCAATAGGCGAGGATGCCGTGGGGCGTGAAGCCGTTGCCCGCCAGCGTCCGACTCGCCGACGGCGCCTCGATCACCTGGTCCTGGTGGATGGCGGGAGCGGCGACCTCCGGACCTGCGTCCATCCAGTCCGCCGCGTGCGCGATGCGATAGGCATGCAGGCCGATCCCCCAGCCCTTGGCCGACTTCTCGACCCGCCCGCCGAAGGCGGTCGCCATGACCTGATGTCCGAAGCAGATTCCCACCAGGGGCTTCTCCGGATCGAGGCCGCGCAGGTACGCGATCAGCGTGCCGATCCAGGGCAGAGGATCGTAGACGCCCGCGGGCGAACCGGTGACGAGGGTGGCGTCGAAGGCGCCCGGATCGGTCGGCCAGTCGCCGCGATGGACTGGAAACACCGTGAGGTCGTGCCCGGAACCGAGGCGGTCGGCCGTCATCCGGCCATAGCCCGGGTAGCGGCCGGCGAGCCGCTCCGGCGGGGCGCCGGCTTCGAGGATCGCGATTCTCATGGGCGGCCTGCGGCGTAGGCGGACATCGGCACTCCGGGCATGGCGCGGACGTCCGTCGCGATGCTTCGCGGGACGTCGGCTCTCCGATGCGACGCGTCGGGAGACCGGCCGGCGCAGCCCCGGTCGAGATCGCCGATCATCCTACCCTTTATGGGCCGCCAGGGTGTGCGCCACGAGCGCATTGGCATGGCCATGGCCCATCGCATGGTCGGCCTTGAGCATGGCCACCAAGTCCATGTGCTTCGCGGGAAGCCGCTCGCGCAGCAGGTCCTGCCATTCCGCGACCGGTCGCCCGTATGTCTTCTCGATCGACGGGAAGTAGGAGGCGGGCCCCTTGATCGGTCCGTCGGTCATGGCGGTCGTGGCTCCAGGAGATACGCTGACCCGGTCGGCGCTCCCGGCATTCTGGATCGTCGGTCTCGTTTTGGAAATGGCCGCGGCGGCATGTGACGCCGCCATGGCCGACCCCGCGCGTCGGTGCGAATCGTCGGGACCGAACCCCGGCGATGCCGCCGCGTGACGAGGGCGCAGGGGAAGCCGAGGACGCCCCTCTCACGCTGCGATCAGGCGGCGCTGGCGCGGGGCCGCAGGCGGCGCCAGGGTTTGCGGGCCGTGGGCTCGGGCGCCTTCGTCCGGATGTCCATCGGATTGCCGCGCCAGACGATGGCGCCGCGCATCCAGGCGCCGATCCAGAGGAACGGGATCAGCGCGTCGCGGATCAGGAAGGCGAGGAGGAGCCGGGGATGCCGGTACCAGCGCGCCCGGGCGGCCAGGACGATCTCGGCCCCGTACCAGAGTCCGGTGAGCCCCAGGAGAAGGCCCGCCAGTGAGAGGGAGGGTGCGGCCGCGAGGGCGAGGGCGAAGGGCAAGAGCGGGCCGCAGCCTATCTCGGGGGCGAAGAACAGCGGGAAGGTGACCCGCCGGAGCCGCGCCCAGCGCAGTTGCCGCGACCAGATCTCGGACAGGGTGCGGTGCCCGAGGGGCTGGTCGAAGGGCGCGGCCACGAGGTGGACCCGGGCGCCCGCCGCGCGCACGAGCTTGGTCGCCGCCGCATCCTCGGCGATTTCCGCCGCCAGCGCCCGGATGCCGCCGCGCGCCTCCAGGAAGGGCTTGTGCCAGAGCATGCTCTTGCCCTGGGCGAAGCCGAGGCCGAGGGCCTCGCCGGTATATTGCCAGCGCGCCTGCAGGGTGTTGAGGAAGGCGCATTCCACCGCGGCGAACAGGCCGGAGGGACGTGCGCCGATCGGCGTCGAGCAGACGAGGCCGGTATCGGGGCGCCAGGCCGCCTGCAACTGCTGCAGATAGTCCGGCGGCATCGCGACGTTCGAGTCGGCGAGCACCACCCAGTCGTGACGGGCCGCCTCCCAGCCACGCACGCAGTTGTTCAGCTTGGGGTTGTCGCTGATCCGCTCGTCGCCGACGATCAGGCGGGCGGGCACCCGCGGATGCGCCGCCATCAGGCGCTCCAGAAGGGGAACGATGGGATCGGCCCCGTCGGCCACGCAGAAGATCAGCTCGTAATGGGGATGGGCCAGCTGAAAGCCGCGGGTCAGCAATTCCTCGCTGAAGGCCTCGATGCCGCAGACCGGCCGCACCAGGGAGACCGGGGCGTCCCTCGGGAACACCGAGGCGCCGTTGCGCCGTCCGATCCGCAGGGCCGCCACCGTGATGCCCACGAGGTTGACCAGCGTCAGGGCGACGCACAGCCCCAGGGCAACGGCGGCGCCCGGCTCCGACAGCTCCCGCAACGCCTGATCCCACATTCGCGACGTCTCCCGCTCGCGAGGCTCTGAAAAACGCGGCCGGGCGCGGTCTGGACACCGCGTCGCGTCTCCGGCTGCACAGCGCCCCTAACAGCCGCGCTGCTTCAGTCGTATGACAGCCTCTGACGACGAAGGGGGACAGGGGTGGCGGGACCGGCGCAGGTGGCGATCGTGGGGGCCGGGATGGCGGGGGCGAGCGCGGCGCGCCGGCTCCACGAGGCCGGCCTCTCCGTCGCGGTGTTCGACAAGGGCCGGCAGCCCGGCGGCCGCATGGCGAACCGCCGGGACCGTGAGACCGACCTCAGCTTCGACCACGGCGCGCAGGTGATGCGGGCGCACGGCCCCGCCTTCCGCCGCCGCCTCGGCGACTGGAGGGCCCGCGGCCTCGTGGCGCCCTTCGACGCGGACGGCGCCGTCACGGCCGTGCCCGACATGACCGCGCCGGTGCGCGATCTCCTCGCCGGCCTCGACGTGCGCGTCGGCCGGACGGTCACCGCCCTGGCCCGGACGGAGCACGGCTGGCGGGTCGCCCTGGCGGAGGCGGACGAGGACAGGGCGTTCGACGCGGTGGTCCTGACGCTGCCGGGACCGCAGGCGCTGCACCTCCTCGCGGCGAGCGGGTGCGCGCTGCCCGGCGTCGAGCGGGCGACCTACGCGCCCTGCTGGTCGTTGATGCTGGCCTGCGAGGCGGAGCTGTCCGTCTCGGGCGGCGTCCTGCGCCCCGCGGCCGGTCCCATCGCCGCGCTGTTCCGCGAGGGCGTGAAGCCCGGGCGCCCGCAGGCGCCGCCGGCCTACACCATCCACGCCACGCCCGCCTGGTCGAAGGCCCATCTCGAGCAGACCCCCGAGGTGGTGCGGGCGAGCCTCCTCGCGGCCATCGGCGACCTCGTCGGCGGGGCCGTCACGCCCCTGCAGGCCCGCGCCCATCGCTGGCGCTACGCCCTCGTCGAGGAGACCTGCGGCGCGCCCTGCCTCTACGATCCGGCCCAGCGCCTCGGCTATGCCGGCGACGGCTGCCTCGGGCCGCGGATCGAGGCCGCCCACGACAGCGGGCTCGCCCTGGCGGAGCGGCTGATCGCGGATCCGGCCATGAGCCCGTCCCCATGAATCCGTCCCCATGAATCCGTCCCCATGAATCCGTCCCCATGAATCCGTCCCCATGAATCCGTCCCCATGAATCCGTCCCGATGAGCCTGCCCATCGTCTTCCATCCGGCCTACGAGGCGACCCTGCCGGAGGGACACCGCTTTCCCATGCGCAAGTACGGGCGCCTGGCCGAGCTCCTGGCCGAGCAGGGGCTGGCCCCGGACGGCTTCGCGCGGCCCGAGCCCGCCGGGGCCGACCTTCTCGCCGCCGCCCATGACCGCGCCTACGTGGAGGCCGTGCTCGCCCTCGACGTCCCGCGCGAGATCGAGCGCAATATCGGCCTGCCGGTGGGCGCCTCCGTCGTCGCCCGTTCCTGCGCCTCGGTGGGCGGCACCCTGCTGGCGGCCCGCCTCGCCCTGGCGCACGGCCTCGCCGGGAGCACCGCCGGCGGCAGCCACCATGCCCGGCGCGAGACCGGCGCCGGCTTCTGCATCTTCAACGACGTGGGGGTGGCCGCCCGCACCCTGCACGCGGAGGGTGCCGTCGCGCGCGCGCTCGTGGTCGATTGCGACGTCCACCAGGGCGACGGCACCGCCGACTGCCTGAGCGGGACGCCCGACCTCTTCACCCTGTCGATCCATGCCGAGAAGAACTACCCGGCGCGCAAGATCGCCGGCGACCGGGATGTCGGGCTGCCCGACGGGGTCGACGATGCCGCATACCTCGCGGTGCTGGCCGCCCATGTCGGGCCGCTGCTCGACGCGCTGCGCCCCGACATCGTGTTCTACAATGCCGGGGTCGATCCCCACCGCGACGACCGGCTCGGGCGCCTCGACCTCACCAATGCGGGCCTGCTGGCCCGCGACCGCTTCGTCGTCGGCGAGGCGCACCGCCGCGGCATTCCGTTCGTCGGTGTCATCGGCGGCGGCTACTCCACCGACATCGACGCCCTCGCGGCCCGCCACGCCCTGGTCTTCTCCGCCATGGCCGAGCGCGCGACCTGACCGCCCGCCCCCGGCGATTTTGCCGTGGAAAATTCGGCTCTCGGCCCGGTTGCACCTCGATCCGCCGGGGTGGTTCCGACCCCGTCAGACGGCTTCGCCGACCTCGACGAGGCAGGTCGTGAGGCGGTGGACAGACACCGCAAGGCCGCGATCGGAGAAGATTGTCTCGGCTGTCGAACGTTTGCGACACGCCCGGGCCGGCGGCCAGGCCTCGGGCGGGCCGAGCGCCGTCCCGGACCTGTCGGGCGTGCGGATCCCGGCGCCGGTGGCGCTGCCCGCGTCGAGGAAAGCCAGGGGACGGGTCAGGCGCCGGGCGATCCGGATCGAACGGGGCTCGCGGTCCCCGCCTAGACCATTCCGGGCCGGCAGCCTTGCGCCCCGCCCCGGTGAGATCCGTCCCCCCCATCGGACCGGGAGCCGTCGACGGCCGCCGTCGCGACCGTGACTGTGCCAGGGGCTGGCTGGGCGAGCGGGCGGGCGCGGGCGCGCGTTCAGGCCTGTGCGCCCGCCTTCGGCAGGCTCTTGGCGGCGTGCTCCATGGCATCGAACAGCTTCTCCAGTTCCGGTCCCTCCAGGCAATGGAATCCCAGCGTCCGGGTCAGCAGGAGCCCCAGGGTGGCGAAGGTCAGCATCGCCCCGGCACCCGGGCAGCAGGCCACGTCCTCCATCTGGGCGAGCCGCTGCGTCAGGAAGGCGTTGAAGCCGGCGAAGGCCTCGGGACTCTCGGCGGAGGCCAGCAGGAGCGCGCGCGGAAACCCGTCCTCGTCGGCATAGACCTGGCGCGCATGCGCGATCAGCGCGAGGGGAAGGGCGGCCGCGCCTGGTCCTTGCTCCGCTTCGTGCGTCGCCACGCTCTCGCGGATCTCCCGCAGCTTGCGCTCGGCCAGTGCCGAGATCAGCGCGTCCTTCGAGGCATAGTGGTGCAGGACGCCACCCTTGCTGAGGGAGGCCTCGGCCGCGACGGCGTCGATGGTGAGCGTGCGCGTGCCCATGCGCCGAATCAGGCGTTCGGCGGCATCGAGGATCACCAGGGGTCGGTCTTCGCGGCGGGTACGCGCCTTCATCATCGACAATCCAGCCAGGCCGCCAGTGCTTTCGAGGGAGGAGGATCCGCCGCCTGAACCTGCGAGAAGACCGATAACTTCAATGGGATACTTGGGAACGCGCGAGCCGGGAAGACGGTTCGGCGAAAAAAACAACCGTCTGGACGGTCGGTAAGATTGCCGATATGGGTGGCGCGAGGCGGGGGCTTCCGAGTTCGAGGACGCGATGGTGGGTTGGCTGACCGTGGGGCCGCGCGGGTGCGGGGCCTTGGGCCTTGTGCTCGTGGCCTGTTCCGCCGCGACACCCTCCGCGTGGGGCGCCGAAGGGGACGCCAAGGTGGCGAAGAGGCAAGCGGGTCCCGCCGTCGCGGTGGTGCGCACCGCGGTGGCCCGCGCCACCACGATCGCCTCCGACCTGATCTTCACCGGCGACATCCAGGCTCAGTCGCAGGTCAACGTCGCCTTCCGGACCAACGGCAAGATCGCCAAGCGCCTCGTGGAGGTCGGCGACCACGTGACCGCCGACCGGGTGCTGGCCAAGCTCGACCCGCAGGAGCAGCGCGCCAACCTCAACAACGCCCAGGCCGCGCTCACCTCGGCCGAGGCGCTGCTGACCCAGGCCAAGCTGAACTTCAAGCGCCAGGAGCAGCTCATGGCCAGCGGCTACACCACCCGCCCGAGCTACGACGACGCCGAGCAGCAACTGCGCACCACGCAGGCCTCCGTGGACTCCGCCAAGGCGGCCCTCGGGAGTGCCGAGGAGCAGTTCTCCTACACGGACCTGAAGGCCGGCGTGGACGGCATCGTCCTCAGCCGGACCTTCGAGGTCGGCCAGGTGGTGCAGACCGGCCAGACCGTCCTGGCGATGGCCCAGGACGGCCCGCGCGACGCCGTCTTCAACATCTTCGAGGCGGTGCTCGCCGCCCCGCCCGGGAGCAGGACGGTCGACGTCACGCTGCAGGCCGATCCGCGGGTCAAGGCGACCGGCCGGGTGCGTGAGATCTCTCCCAGCGTCGACGCCGCCTCCGGGACCGTGCGGGTCAAGGTCGGGCTCGACGAGACGCCCAAGGCCATGAGCCTCGGCGCGGTGGTCATCGGCACCGGCAAGTTCCGGCCGCGCGAGGCGATCGTGCTGCCCTGGTCGGCCCTGTACCGCTGGGAGAACGGCCCGGCCGTCTGGGTGCGCGATCCCGCCAGCGGCACCGTCGCGCCCCGCTCCGTCACGATCGAGCGCTACGGACCCAACACCATCGCGCTGAAGGGCGGGGTCGAGCCCGGCGAGGAGGTCGTCATCGCGGGGATCCAGCTCCTTCGTCCGGGGCAGGCCGTCGCCGTCGCCGAGACCCTGGAGGCGACGCGATGATCCGCCCGAGCCTGCGCGCCCTCGCGCTCGTCATCCCGCTCGGCGCCTGCCAGGCCGCCCAGGAGACCGCCCCGCCGCCCGTACGGCCGGTGCTGTACCGGGTCGTGAAGCCGGTGGCGGCTCAGGTCTTCGGCCCCTTCGCGGGCGTGGTGGCGCCGCGCTACCAGTCGGAGATCGGCTTCCAGATCGCCGGCCGCATGATCGCCCGCGACGTCACCGTCGGCGACCTCGTCCAGAAGGGCCAGCGCATCGCCGCCCTCGATCCGGTGGTGACGCGCTTCGCCCTGACCCGCGCGGAGGCCGACCTCGCCGATGCCAGGGCGCAGGCCGAGAACGCCAGCGCCACGGAAGCGCGCCGCCGCCGGCTGCTCGCCGGCGGCAACGTCGCCCAAGCCCAGCTCGACACCGCCGTGGCGAGCCGCGACACCGCCCAGGCCCGGGTCTCCCAAGCCGAGGCGAGCCTGCAGCGGGCGCGGGACCAGATGGGCTATACCGAGCTGCACGCGGATTTCGACGGCGTCGTCACGGTGCGCAGCGCCGAGGTCGGCCAGGTGCTCAGCGCCGGCCAGGCCGTCGCGACCCTGGCCCGGCCCGAGGAGCGCGAGGCCGTGGTCGACATTCCCGAGGAACACGTCGGCACGATGCCGGCCGAGGCCCAGTTCACGGTGTCGCTGCAGAGCGCCCCGGACGTGACGGCGACGGCGCGGGTGCGCGAGATCGCACCCTTCGCCGACCAGACCACGCGCACCCGGCGCGTCCGCATGACCCTGATCAAGCCCTCCGAGGCCTTCCGCCTGGGCTCGACCCTCACGGTCACCCTCGCGCGGGCCGAGCCGCCCCACATCGACCTGCCCGCCACCGTCGTGCTGACGGAGGAGGGCCGCGATGCGGTCTGGGTCGTCGCGCCGGACGGGAAGAGCGTGCTCAAGCGGCCCGTCACCGTCACGCGCCGGGACGCCGAGCGCGTCAGCATCGGCGCGGGCCTGGATGCCGGCGACCGCGTGGTCGTGGCCGGGGTCCACTCGCTCAAGGAGGGGCAGGCCGTGCGCCTGCCCGACCGGGCGCCCTGACCCGCGCGAGCCCGACGTCGTCCATCATCAGCCGCCACCCCGGTGAGGCGAGAGCAATCCCGTGAAGAACTTCAATCTCTCCGAATGGGCGCTGGAGCACCGCTCCTTCGTCTGGTTCCTGATGCTGATCTCGGTGGTGGCCGGGTTCCTGGCCTACGAGCGCCTGGGGCGCGAGGAGGACCCGCCCTTCGCGATCAAGACCATGATCGTGCAGGCGCGCTGGCCCGGCGCCACCATCGGCGACACCCTCGATCAGGTCACCGAGCGGATCGAGAAGGAGGTGCAGCAGATCGATGCCGTCGATTTCAGCCGCAGCTACACCACGCCCGGTCAGACCACGGTGTTCGTGCAGCTGCGCGAGACGACGCCGCCCAAGACCATCCCGGCGATCTTCTACCAGGTCCGCAAGCGCATCGGCGATATCCAGAACACCTTCCCGCAGGGGATCCAGGGTCCGTTCTTCAACGACGAGTTCGGCGACGTCTTCGGCAACATCTACGCCTTCACGGCCGACGGCGTGACGCCGCGACAGCTGCGCGACTACGTCGAGCGCGTCCGCGCCGCGGTGAAGAAGGTGCCGAGCGCGGGCAAGATGCAGATCCTCGGCGCTCAGGACGAGGTGATCTACCTCGACTTCTCCACCCGCAAGCTCGCAGGCCTCGGCCTCGACACCAACTCGGTCATCCGCACGCTGCAGTCGCAGAACGCCATCGCGCCCTCCGGGGTGATCCAGGCGGGACCGGAGCGGGTCTCCGTCCGGGTCGGCGGGCAGTTCGTCAACGAGGAGAGCCTGCGCGCCGTGAACCTGCGGGTGAACGACCGCTTCTTCCGCCTCTCCGACGTCGCCGAGATCTCCCGCGGCTTCACCGACCCGCCGACCGACCTGTTCCGCTTCAACGGCAAGCCGGCGATCGGCCTCGCCATCGCGATGCAGCCCTCGGGCAACCTGCTCACCTTCGGCCGCGACCTGAAGGAGCGCATGCGCAAGCTCGAGGGCGAACTGCCGGTGGGCGTCGGCATCCACCTCGTCTCGGACCAGCCCCGAATCGTCGAGGAGGCGGTGGGCGGCTTCACCAAGGCGCTGGTGGAGGCCGTGCTGATCGTGCTGGCGGTGAGCTTCATCAGCCTGGGCTGGCGCGCCGGCCTCGTGGTCTCGCTCTCGATCCCGCTCGTGCTCGCCATCGTGTTCGTGGTCATGCAGATCATGGGGGTGACGCTCCAGCGCATCTCGCTGGGCGCGCTCATCATCGCGCTGGGCCTCCTCGTCGACGACGCCATGATCACGGTGGAGATGATGGTCGCGCGCCTGGAGGTCGGCGACAGCCTCAAGAAGGCGGCGACCTTCGCCTACACCTCCACCGCCTTCCCGATGCTCACCGGCACCCTGGTGACGGTGGCGGGCTTCCTGCCCATCGGCTTCAACGGCTCGTCGGCGGGCGAGTACACCTACTCGCTCTTCGTCGTCATCGCCGCCTCGCTGCTCGTCTCCTGGGTGGTGGCGGTGCTGTTCGCTCCCCTCATCGGCGTGAAGCTCCTGCCGAAACAGATGAAGCACAAGGATCACGACGCCCCGAGCCGGTCGATGCGGCTCTTCACCGGCATGCTCACGGGCGCCATGCGCTGGCGCTGGACCACCGTGATCGTCTGCGTCGGCATGCTCGGCGCCGCGATCGTCGGCATGGGCTTCGTGCAGCAGCAGTTCTTCCCGGCCTCCGACCGGCCCGAGCTCCTCGTCGACATGACGCTGCCGCAGAACGCCAGCATCGCCGAGACGAAGGGCCAGATGGACCGCTTCGAGGCGACCCTGGTGGGCGACCCGGAGATCGTGCGCTGGTCGTCCTACGTGGGCCAGGGCGCGGTGCGCTTCTACCTGCCGCTGGACCAGCAGCTCGGCAACGCCTTCTTCGGCCAGATCGTCATCGAGACGAAGTCGATCGAGGCGCGCGAGCGCATGAAGGTCAAACTCGAAGCCCTCGCACGCGAGAAATTCGTCGGCACCGACTTCCTCATCCACTCCCTCGATCTCGGCCCCCCGGTCGGGCGCCCGGTGCAGTACCGCCTCAGCGGCCCCGACCTGCAGACCCTGCGGACCCATGCGCTCACCCTCGGCAACATCGTCGGCGCCAACCCGCATCTCGACGTGCCGACCTTCGACTGGAACGAGCCCGGCAAGGTGCTCAAGGTCGACATCATCCAGGACAAGGCGCGCCAGCTCGGCGTGACCTCGGAGGACATCGCCGGCCTCCTCAACGGCATCGTCGGCGGCCGGTCGATCACCCAGGTCCGGGACTCGATCTACCTCGTCAACGTGGTCGGCCGCGCGCAGGCGGTGGAGCGCAACTCCCTCGACACCCTCCAGAGCCTGCAGGTGCCGCTGGCCAACGGCAGCGTGGTGCCGCTGCTGGCCTTCGCCACCATCGGCTACGAGCTGGAGCAGCCCATCGTCTGGCGCCGCGACCGCCTGCCCACCATCACGGTGCGGGCCTCGATCTCGGACGACACCCAGCCCGCCACGGTGGTGGGCCAGCTCGACGAGACGATCGGCGCGTTCCGGAAGAGCCTGCCGGACGGCTACGTCCTGGCGGTGGGCGGCGCCGTGGAGGAGAGCGCCAAGGGCCAGGGGCCGATCGCGGCCGTGGCGCCCGTGATGCTGCTCACCATGGCGATGTTCCTGATGATCCAGCTCCAGAGCTTCCAGAAGCTCTTCCTCGTGGCGAGCGTCGCGCCGCTGGGGCTGATCGGCGTCGCGATCGCGCTGCTCACCTTCAACAAGCCGATGGGCTTCGTGGCGATCCTCGGCGTGCTGGCCCTGATCGGCATCATCGTGCGCAACTCGGTGATCCTGGTGACCCAGATCGACGAGTACGAGCGCGACGGCCTCCCCCCCTGGGACGCGGTGGTGGACGCCACCTGTCACCGCATGCGCCCGATCCTGCTCACGGCCGCCGCGGCCAGCCTCGGCCTGATCCCCATCGCCCGCGAGGTGTTCTGGGGGCCGATGGCCTACGCCATGATCGGCGGCATCCTGGCGGCCACCTTCCTGACACTGTTCTTCCTGCCCGCCCTCTATGTCGGCTGGTACCGGATCAAGGCGCCGCCGAAGGGGGCCCCGCGCAAGATCCACGGTGCGGACGGCCGGGTCCACGGCGCCGAGGAGCCGACGCCGGCCGGGTGACCCCGCGAGCCCGGGCCGGGGCGCCGCCTCACCGCGGCGCCGTGCCGGCCCGGTCCACGGTGGCGCCGGGGCGCGAATCCGTCGTCGCGAAGTAGGGCTTGATGTCGAGGAGCGGGGTCCCGTCGCGGCAATCGAGGCCGCGCACCCGCAGGCTCGCCCCGTGCCGCTCGAGAAGCTCGACCACCGACAGGGCGATGGGGTTCGGGCGCACCGGCGAGCGCAGGGAGAAGGTGCCGCGGCTGCCCTCCGCGTGGCGGGGGCGCTGGAGCGCGAGGTCGCGGGCGGCCTCGTCCATCCAGTAGAGCACGATGAGATGGCTCGCGCCCTCGACGTTCTGGAGGCCTTCGGCGAAGGGCGCGTCGACGCGGAGCGTGCAGGTCTCCTCGGTCTTCAGGCCGTTCTTCGGGCATTCGCCGCGGGTCGCCCAGGGGGTGCGGATGCGGCCGATGAAGTACAGCCCGGCATCGAAGGTCTCGGGCAGCGGGATCGCCGCCTCGCCGGGGCGATGTCCGGTCTCGTCGTGCATGGGCGGCCTCTCTCCTCCGGCGCGGGCCGATGCGCCGGGCCTTCCGTTTCGGGCAAGCCGCATGCGGGAGCAAGCCGGCCGGCGAGGGTCAGGCGGCGACCGGCGACCGGCGGCGCGCCCGGCCCGTGTGCTGCTCGAACCCGCTGATCGGCCCGGGCCGGCCGATGTAGTAGCCCTGCGCGGCATGGCACTTCTCGGCGACGAGGAAGGCGAGCTCCTCCGCCGTCTCGACGCCTTCGGCGATGACCGGCAGGCCGAGGCCCGCCCCGAGGCCGAGCACCGAGCGCACGATGGCGGCCGCCTGCGGGTTAGAGTCGACCGCCGCGATGAAGGAGCCGTCGATCTTGATGGTGTCGAACGGGAACATCCGCAGGTTCGAGAGCGACGAGTAGCCGGTGCCGAAATCGTCCATGGCGATGCGCAGACCCAGGGCCTTCAGCTGGCGCAGGTTGGTCCGCGCCCGGTCGGGATCGCGGATCAGGGCGGTCTCGGTGATCTCGAGTTCGAGGCGCGCGGGGTCGAGGCCGGTCTCGGCCAGGATCGCCTGGACCGCGGGCGCGAAGCCCGCATCGTGGACCTGCACGCCCGAGACGTTCACGGCGACGCTCAGCGGGGCATGCCAGCGCGCGGCCTCCCGGCAGGCCTCCCGCAGCACCCAGGCGCCGATCTCCCGGATCAGCCCGCTCTCCTCCGCGATGGGAATGAACACCGTCGGCGAGACGAAGCCGCGGGCGGGCTGGTGCCAGCGCAGGAGGACCTCGAAGCCGAGCACCGCCCCGGTGCGGGTCTCGACCTGGGGCTGGTAGACGAGGCGCAGCTGGTCCTCCGCTAGGGCGCGGCGCAGCTGCTTCTCGAGGAGGCGGCGCTCGCGCACGTCCTGGCCGACCGAGGCCTCGAAGAAGCGGTAGCTTCCGCGTCCCTCCGCCTTGGCGAGGAGGAGGGCGGTGTCGGCCGCGTTGAGGAGATCGTTGCGGTCGCGGGCATCGTCGGGAAACACCGCGATGCCGATCGTGGCCGCCGGGACCGGCTCGCCCTGGGCCGCGGTCTCGGCCGCCGCCTCGAGGGTGGCCCGGATCTCCTCCGCGAGGCGCCCCGCCGTGACCGCATGGGAGCAGGGCGTCAGCACCGCGAACTCGTCGCCGCCGATGCGCGCGACCATCTGCGTCGCGTCGAGGAGGCCGCCGAGAAGTCGGGCGACCCGCACCAGCGTCCCGTCCCCGATGGCGTTGCCGAACAGGTCGTTGATCTCCTTGAACCCGTCGAGGTTGATGTGGAGCAGGGCGAGGCGGCCCCCGGAGGCGGCGGCGCGCCGGAGGCCCTGATCCAGGCCCGAATGGAAGTACTGCCGGTTGGGCAGTCCGGTGAGCGGGTCATGGCCGACGAGGAACTGGATCTGGCGCTCGGCCCGCCGGCGCGCGGTGAGGTCGCGCACCGCGAGGGCGACGTGCGGCGTGCGTCCATAGGCGACCGGCCGCATGATCAGCTCCACCGGCAGGGCGGCCCCGTCGAGCCGGTACAGGGTGCCCTCGACCGCGGCGTCGCGTCCCGCCTCCAGGCTCCGCAGCGTCCCGGCGTCCGGGATGAAGCGGGACAGGGGCACGCCGTCGAGGCTTCGCGCCTCGGTGCCCGTGAGCGCGGCGAAGCTGTCGTTGGCGCTGACGACGACGCCGTCCTGGCAGATCACGAGGCCTTCCACCGCGGCATTGGCGAGGCTGAGGAGGCGTCCGCGATAGACCGCGCGCTGGCGCTCGCGCAGATCGAGGGCCAGGGCGGTACAGGCCATGACGAGGATGGTGAGGCTCGCGAGCCCGACCGGCAGGGCGAGCCAGAGCGGCGGCACCGTCTCCTCGGGAACGATCACGCGCGGGTCCGGCACCATCGTCAGAGCGCTCATGCCGAGGACATGGTGGGCCCAGATCGCACCGGCGAGGAGGGCCGCGCCGACGATGCGGCCCCGCGCCCGTCGGCTGGTCAGCCCCACCCCGAGGGCGGCCGTGGCGAGACCGATGCCGGCGATGACGGAGAGCGCGACCAGGCCGGGATGCCAGTCCATGCGACCGGCGACCTGGTAGGCCGCCATGCCGGTGTAGTGCATTGCCGCGATGCCGAGCCCGACGATGGCCCCGCCCGCCAGCGGGGCGCCGCGGGCGCTCCAGAACACCGCGGTCGCGAGGCCGGCCCCGCTCACCAGGACGGCCAGCACCAGCGACAGCACGGTCAGGCCGACCGCGTAGGCCGCGACGAGGCCGGGTTCGAAGGCGAGCATGCTGAGAAAATGCGTGGCCCAGATGCCCGAGCCGCCGGCCACCGCCGCGACCGCGACCCATCCGCTGCGCCAGCCGACCCGGGTCTGGCGCGCGTGGTGCAGGAGCGCGATCGTAGACGTCGCTGCCAGGATGCAAATGATCGCGGCGAGCGTCATCAGCCACGGGTCATTCTCGGCGATGAAACAACCCATGACGGTGAGCATCGACGCTGTGTTTCCCCTGTCGTCGCCGCTTATGCCGGTCCGTGGAACCAGTCTTCAATTTCGTGGGACGGAATGGATGCCTCGCATATGTTAAGGGAATCATAGGCGCAGTGGAATGGTTGGATTGGAACCTATGGACGGTTCGGACAGGTAAATCGGGAGCGCCGGCGCCGCGCGACTCCGACGGACTCCGCCGCGCCCAGGCGTTCGCCTCTCCGGTTCCCGGGGTGTAAGACGCTGGGGACCGAGGACCTGGCCAGGAGTCACTGTGATCCGCGACGAGTTGCGACCGATGGAGTCCGTCTCCGACCCCGAGACCGCCGTGGACCGCCTAGCGGCCTTGCATGCCGGGGCGATCGAGGCGCTGCGTTCGGCCCTCGCGCGCTACCTCGACGGCGGGCCGCCGCCGGACGCGACGGAGCGGCTGCAGTTCCGCTACCCGGAGTTGCGGGTCACCTACCAGCCCGCCGGGCCGATGCCGCAGGTCTCGCGGGCCACGGCCAAGCTTCAGGCGCCGGGGGCCTACGCCACCACCGTGACCCAGCCGGCGCATTTCCGCGGCTACCTGCTCGAGCAGCTGCGTCCCCTGGTGCGGGACTACGCCGTCACCCTCGAGGTCGGCCTCAGCGCCCAGGAGATCCCCTATCCCTACGTCATCGAGCCGGGCGCCGATCTCGGACGCAGCGGCGTCACCCCGCGGGACCTCGCCACCTACTTCCCCGTGCCGCTGCTCTCGGTGGTGGGCGACGAGATCGCGGACGGGCTCTGGCACGACGTGCCCGACGCGCCGCGCCCGCTCGCCCTCTTCGACGCGATCCGCACCGACTACTCGCTCCGCCGCCTCGTGCACTACACGGGCAGCGACTGGGGCGACGTGCAGCCCTGGATCCTGCTGACGAACTACCATCGCTACGTCGACGGCTTCATCCGCCACGGCCTCGAGCGCCTGAAGCGCGGCGACGAAGGCTTCGAGCGGATGATCCTGCCGGGCGGCGTCACCGTCTCGCGGGCGGAGGCCGCCTCCGTCGATCCAGCGGCGCTGATCGCCGCCTCGCCCTGGCACAAGTACCAGATGCCGGCCTACCACCTCGTGGCGCGCGGACCCGACGGCAGCCAGCAGGGCACCACCCTGGTGAACATCGGCGTCGGTCCCTCCAACGCGAAGACGATCACCGACCACCTCGCGGTCCTGCGTCCGCATTGCTGGCTGATGGTCGGCCATTGCGGCGGCCTGCGCCAGTCGCAGACCATCGGCGACTACGTCCTCGCCCACGGCTACCTGCGCCGCGACCGCATCCTCGACGAGTTGGTGCCTCCCGACGTGCCGGTGCCGGCGCTGGCCGAGGTGCAGCTCGCCCTTCAGGCGGCGGCCGCCCACGTCACCGGCGAGCAGAGCGAGGCCCTCAAGCGCCGGCTCCGGACGGGCACGGTCGTCACCTACGACGACCGCAACTGGGAGCTCCGCTTCAGCCAGGAGCGGCGGCGCATCAACCTCTCCCGCGCCATCGGCGTCGACATGGAGAGCGGCACCATCGCGGCCCAGGGCTACCGCCTGCGGGTGCCCTACGGCACCCTGCTCTGCGTGTCCGACAAGCCGCTCCACGGCGAGATCAAGCTGCCGGGCGCGGCCAATGCCTTCTACGAGCGGGCGGTGGCCGAGCACCTGCTCATCGGGCTCGCGGCCCTCGACAACCTGCGCGCCGAGCGCCACGGCCTGCATTCGCGCAAGCTGCGCAGCTTCGACGAGCCGCCGTTCCGGTAGCGGGTCGCCATCCATCAGGCGGGCTCGGCCAGGGCCTCCCGGGTCTCGGCGACCACGAATTCCGGAAAGATCGCCCGCACGGTGGTGCCCTCGTCGGGCACGCTCTCGATGATCAGGCGGCCCCGGTGCCGGTTGACGATGTGCTTGACGATGGCGAGGCCGAGGCCGGTCCCGCCCTGGTCGCGGCTCGAGGCGACGTCGACCCGGTAGAACCGCTCGGTCAGGCGCGGGATGTGCTCGGCGGCGATGCCCGGTCCGTAGTCGCGCACGGCGAGTTCGACGCCCGCCCGCCCGCTCGCGGCATCGGTCTGGCGGCGAAGGGCGATCTCCACGCGGCCCCCGCTGCCGCCGTACTTCACCGCGTTCTCGATCAGGTTCTCGACCACGCGCAGCAGCTCGTCGCGCTCGCCGAGGACGGGAAAGGCGCCCTCGGCCGCGACGCTCAGCGCGACCCCGCGGTCGCGGGCCAGCGGCCCCTGCGTGTCCACCATCTGCCGCGCGATCCGCGTCAGGTCGACGGGGCGCGTCGGCGCGACGTGCTCGCGCAGCTCGATCCGCGACAGGGACAGGAGGTCGTCCACGAGGCGCGCCATCCGCTGCGCCTGGGTCTTCATGATGCCGAGGAAGCGCTCGCGCGCCGGCGGGTCGTTGCGGGCGGGGCCCTGCAGCGTCTCGATGAAGCCGAGGAGCGAGGCCAGTGGCGTGCGCAGTTCGTGGCTGGCATTGGCGACGAAATCGACCCGCATCGCCTCCAGGCGCCGGGCCGAGGTGAGGTCGCGCAGGAACAGGACGACGTTGGGCTGCCCGCCCACGACCCCGTCCGGCATCGGCAGGGCGCCGATCTGCACCTCGAAGGCGCGCTCGGTGGGCACGCGCGTGGCGTAGAGGGTCTTGAGCGGGGCGCCGGTACGCAGCACTTCCTCGATCCCGTCGAGGACGTCCGGCGCGCGCAGGGCGAAGGAGAGCGGGTGGCGCAGCTTCAGGGCCGGCAGCAGGGCGCGGGCGGCGGGGTTGACCTCGATCACCACCGCGCGGCGATCCACCAGGATGACGGGGTCGGGAATGTTGGCGAGCAGCGCCTCCGCCACGGAGTGGCGGCTGGTCCCGGGGCTCTCGGGCGTGCGCACGATGCGGGTGCGTCCGAGGCTGCCGATGAAGCCGCCGAGGCAGAGGACGACGAGGGAGGCCGCGATCATCGGGCCGTCGAGGGTGCCCCGGCCCGCGGCGAACACCCCGAGGCCGAGGGTCGCGACGGCGGCGGCGGTCCAGGATGATCGGCGCGCGCCCCGTGCCATGCGAACCCTCCCGGCTCTACGGCGCGCCTCGGGTCCTGGCGCCCCGGCTGCGCTTGACGACCTCGTACACGGTCAACATGACCAGTGCGATGACAAAGGGCACGAGGTAGTAGCAGACCCGGAACAGCAGCAGCGATCCGAGCACCTGGTCGCGGGGCAGGCTCGACAGCGCGAGCAGGATCGTCGCCTCGAACACGCCGATGCCGCCCGGCGCGTTCGAGGCGATGCCCAGCATTGCTGCCAGGACGTAGATCGCCACGAAGGTGGTGAAGCCGATGGAGGTGCCCGCCGGCAGGAGCACGTAGAGCGTGGCCGCCGCCGCGCAGACGTCGCCGATGCCCACCACCATCTGGCTCAGGGAGACCGAGGCGCCGGGCAGCTCGAGCCGCCAGCTCTTCACGCGCACGTGGCGGCGCTTCAGCGAGACCCAGAGCAGGTAGGCCACGACGGCGACGAGCGCCCCGAAGCCGACGCCCTGGTTCAGGGCGATGCTGGTGAAGGTGAGGGCGGCGAGCTGGCCCGCCTCCACGATGAGGCTGAGGCCGAGGACCACGCCCATCCCGAGCCAGAAGGTGAAGCCGGCGATCACCGTCAGGGCGGCGATCTTGGCCGGCCCCAGGCCTTTGTCGGAGTAGATCCAGTAGCGGATCGTCCCCGCCGTCAGGAGCGGGAAGCCGAGGGTGAAGCTGACGGCGTAGCTGGTGAACGAGGCCAGGGCCGTCGTTCGATAGGGCACCTTCAGTTTGAGCTGCCGGAGCGCCAGGGCGTCGTAGCAGGTGAGGAAAAGATAGCTCAGCCCCACGAACAGGAAGGCGAAGGTGAGCTGTTCGGCCGAGGCGCCGGTGAAGGCGGCGTGCATCTCGGCCCAGGTCACCGTCTCGACGAGCTTCCACAGCACGAACAGCGAGCCCGCCAGGATCGCGAGGCTGGCGATGGTGCCGAGCCAGGCGTAGCGTCCGCGAAGGCCGGATTTCGGCGGTGCCTCGTCCGCCGCGTCGATCGGAGACGCCTCGGGCGCGAGCGCCTCGGCCGTCTCGATCTGCTTCTGCTGTCTGGCAAAGTTCATCGTGTCGGCGTCCGCCTCCGCTGGGCTCCCCGCACGCGGCCGCATCGGCGGCATGGGTCAACCCGAGCTTGTGCCGGACCACGGCCCGTCGCCCGCATTTAGGGGCTTCGGCCGGCAATTGCCAGCGAGAGAGGCGCAATGCCCACCGGCGATGCAAGCCTGCGCCTCGGCCAGGCCCGCCCGGATGCGCTCGGCGACGCTCGGCGCGGTGCAGACAAAGGTCGGGCTCGGATGCGGCACCGCGATCACCGTCAGGTCCGGGCGAAGGGCCTCCAGCTCAGGCCGCGCCATGCCGGCGACCCGTCCGGACAGCACGACGACGCGGAGCAGCGGCAGGCAGGCGAGGAGCGGTGCGAGGCAGGGCAGGGCCTGCGTCACCTCGGACCGGCGCGGGGCGCGGTTCAAGGCGCCGGGCGCGTGGATCACCCACGGGATCGTGTTCCAGATCAGGCTGTCGCGGCGGGCGATCCCGGCCCCGGCGAGGAAGCGGAACAGGTTGGCGGCGGTCCCGGTGGGGTTGTCGCGCGAGACGAATCCGGTGCCGCGGATGCCCGGCCCCGGCGTCTCCAGGAGCAGCAGCAGGCGGGCCTCGATGCCGCCGTCGAGGGGATCGGGATCGGGAACCTCGGCGCCGCGGGCCTCCGCGACCTGCCGGGCGAGGGCACGGATCGGAGCGATGTGGGGGCTGTCGAGCAGGGCCCTTCGCGCCACGAGGACGTGCGGGTCGCGCAGGCTCATCGGGTCGGCGGGCAGCGCCTCAGCCGGCATCGGCGAGGAGGCGCCCCAGGCCGTCCGGCAGGCTGCCCTGCCGGCGGAAGCGCTCGATGCCGCCCTCCTGTGCCAGGCGCCGGACGAGGCCCTCCGGGCCGCCGAACTGGAACCCGAGCTGCGTCGCATAGGCGGCGCAGGCCGCGGCCTTCGCCTCGCGCCCCTCGGGGCCGAAGCGGATCTCCGCCTCCGGCAGGTCGGCGAAGCGCGCGCGCAGGGGCTCCTTCGGGCTCTGGTCGCGCACGGTGTAGGGAAAGTCGCGCCACCACAGGATCGGCGCCGTGGGCTCGGTCGCATCGAGGGCGCGGACCAACTGGACGTGGTCGACATGGCCGCCGATGGCCTGGGGCGCCAGGATCAGGTCGGGCGCCGTCTCGGAAAGGAGCGCCCGGAAGGCCGCGGTCAGGTCGGGCACGATCCCGTCGTCGGCCCGGACGTCCCGGAACAGCTCGGGTGCCGCGGCGTAGCCGCGATGGGGCGCCTCGCGGAAGGGCAGGTGGCGCGGGGGCGCCAGCCCGAGGGCGCGGATCGCCGCCGCGTCCTCGGCCCGGCGCAGGTCCATGTAGTCGACCTCCGGCCCGAGCCCCTTGTCGGTCTGGCAGGCGAGGGCGAAGCCGGTCGGGTTCGCCACGGAACCGGTGAACACCGTGACGGTCGCCACGCCCCACCCCGCCGCGCCGAGGGCGTGGAGGAGGCCGCCGCAGGAGAAGGCGGCGTCGTCGAGATGGGGCGACAGGGCGAGCGCGCTGGGCATCGGCTCAGAGCAGGTGCGGTTCGGCGCGGAAGCGGCAGGACGGATCGTGCGGCAGGGTCGGGGCGAAATCCCCCGCCGGCCGCTCGTTCACCACGCTCCCGTAGACCTCCATGATCTGGCGCCCGACCGCACGCCAGGAATAGACCCGCCGGCACTCGGCGAGGCCATCCTCGGCGAGGCGCCGGCGCAGGGGCGCGTCCTCGATCACCCGGGCCAGCGCCTCGGCCAGCGCGGCCACGTCGCCGGGCTGGACCATCAGGCCGTTCTCGCCGTCCCGCAGGCAGTCCGAGACGCCGACCGAATGGGTCGAGACCACGGCGAGGCCGGCCGCCATCGCCTCCAGGATGGTGTTGGAGAACCCTTCCGCGTAGGTCGGCGACACGAACACGTCCGCATTCCGGTAGAGATCCGGGACGGTGTCGTAGTCGGCATAGCCGGTGAAGCGGATCTCGGCCTCCGAGAAGTCCAGTTCCGCCGCGCGGGCCTTCGAGGAGTCCACGTCCGGCCCGATGCCCGAGATGATCGCCTCGAACGGGATGGCGAGGGCGCGCACCACCGCGAGGGCGTCGATGAAGTCGAGCACGCCTTTCCGGCGGTCGACGCGGCCGTGATAGAACAGCCGGACCGGGCCGGGATGCCCGCCGGGTCCGGGCGTGAAGCGCGCGGTGTCGACGGCGCCCGGCACGATGGTGAAGCGGGCCGGATCCGAGCCGAGCCGGTCGCAGACCTCGCCCACGAAGGAGGCGCCCCCGATCAGGAGCGCGTTGGCGTGGGCCAGCACCGCGCACATGGCGACCCGGTGCGTCTCGCAGCAGGAGCCCACCCAGTGGCCGTCGCCGCCCTGGATCGAGACCACGTTCGGCACGCCGATGGCTCGCGATGCCAGGAGCGTGGCCCAGCCGGTCGGGTAGCCGTACTGCGCGTGCAGGATGTCGAAGGGTTTCTTCGCGTGCTCGGCCTGGATGGTGGCGACCATCGTGTCGATGTCGCGCTCGAAATCGCCGCGCTCCTGCTCGCCCAATTGCTCCAGGCCGATGACGGTGACGCCCGGCACGGCGGGGGGCGGGCCGCCGCCATAGACGCGGGTGCCGAAGGCGTCGCCGCGATACTGGGAGATCATCGTGACGTCGTGGCCGGCCGCGACGAGCTCGCGCAGGAGGTTCTGCGCGTAGACGCTCATGCCGGAGATCGCCGGGAAGTAGCGGCGCGAGACGAAGCAGATCCTCACGCGGAGGCTCCCGGGTTGGGATTGCGGCAGTCGCGCAGGTATTTCAGCGAGGCCGGCACCATCAGGTCGGCCCGGTGGCTCTCGCGCGAGAGCTCGACGCAGACCAGCTTTTCGAAATGGATCGCGTCGAGGGCATCGAGCACCGACGGGACGTCCATGTCGCCCTCGCCGAAGGGCAGGTGGACGTGCACGCCGCGCGCCATGTCCTCGATGGCCACGGTGCCGATGCGGTCGGCGAATTCGGTCACGGCGGCGGCCGGGTCGCGCTCGTTCGTGACGAGGCAGTGGCCGGTGTCGAGGGCGAGGCGCAGGCCGGGAATGTCGAGGGCGGCGTAGTCGTCCAGGGTCTCGATCAGCATGCCGGGCTCGGGCTCCAGGCAGGCGACCACCTTCTGCTCGGCGGCGTAGGCGAGGATTTCGGTCAGGCCCTCGCGCAGCCAGCCGCGCGCCTCGTCCGCGTCGATGCCGGGCTTCGGCACGCCGGCCCAGAACGAGACGGCTTCCGAATGCAGCACCGCGCCGATGTCGATGGCCCGCTTGAGGAAGCCGATGCGGCGGGCCCGGCCGGCGGCGTCGCCGCTCACCAGGGTCGGCTCGTGCTTGGCCCTGGGGTCGAGGAGGAAGCGCGCGCCGGTCTCGATCACCGAGCCGAGGCCGAGGCGCTGCAGGCGGCTCGACACCCGCTGCGCCTCCTGCAGCCAGGTCTCGGCGAAGGGGTCGAGGTGGTGGATGTCGAGGGTCAGCGCCACGCCCTGGTAGCCGGCCTCCGCGATGAGGTCGATCGCGTCGTCGAGGCGGTGGTTGGCGGTGCCGTTGGTGTTGTAGGCGAAGCGCAGACTCATGCGGCGCGTCCCTGCTGCGCCAGACGGAACGGCGCGTGGTGCGATTCCGGCTCGCGGTAGAGCGGGTAGTGCGAGCCGACGATCCGGTCGGCAAGCGCCGTGTCGAACAGCGGCTGCCCGCCGAAGCGCTCGATGGCTTCCGGTGTGAGGCGCACGGGCTTCAGGGTGTCGGTGGCGGTCCCGAAGCGGATCAGCGGGTGGTCGCGCTCGATGAGTTTGCGCGCGTTGCGCTCGCCGATGCGGTGATAGCTCATGGTCTCGACCTCGAGCCCCGGCACGATGGCCTTGACCACGCCCACCGAGCCGCCGGGCGGCGAGCATTCCACGTAGAGGACGTCGAAGCCGGCCTCTTCCAGCCGCTCGCGGGCGATGCGGCCCCGGGCATGCCCGTCCGGCGCGTCCGTCGTCGGCAATTCCGAGAAGCGCTTGGTGGCGCGCTCGGAATAGACGGTGTCGCGCAGGGTCGCGGCGATGCCCTCCGGCGGCTGCACGATCCATTCGAGCATCGCCTTGAGGGCGCGGCTTTCCTCCAGGTCGAGGCTCGGCAGCGCCTTGTCGATGAACGCCTTGACGTAGCCCGGGGGCGTCACCCGCTCGGCGAAGGCCAGCGGGCCATGGCCGAAGGCCTTGCGCACGCGGGCGGCCTGGAATTCGAGGAGCGCCTTGCGCAGCGCGCGCTCGCGGTCCGGATCGCAGGCTTCGCCGCAAGCGGAGAGCGCGATCGGCACCGGCGTGTCGGCGAGATTCCGGTCGTAGCCGACGACGTACAGGTTGGTCAGGCCGAACTGGTCGGTGGCGAATTTCGGCAGCGCCTTGATCCCGAGGGATTCGAGCCGGTCGAGCATGCCGCGCGTCTCGGGGCCGAGCCCCTCCGAGAGATCGAGCAGCACGCCCTGGTCGAGGGCGCGGAACAGCAGGCCGTTGCCGTCCCGCTGCAGGAGTTCGAGGAGGCCGTGGCCGAGCGCGAAGTCCACGTCCGGCCCGGCGCCGAGGCCGTTGGTGATGAGGTTGGTGAAGGGCTTGTAGCCCTCCGACAGCTCGAAATAGTCGGTGGCGGCGATGTCGAGCGGCATCAGCACCGTCTCGCCGGTGCGGGCGCGCAGGCTCGGCGTCCATTCGAGGGTGGTGGCGCGCCCCACCGGGCTGCCGGCCGGCAGGCAGAGCGTGAGGGGGTCGGCGACCGCTCCGGCGCCGTAGACCCGCACGAGATCGTCGTAGCTGGCGCGCTCCTTCTGGCGCGGCATCACCGCCAGCGACGGCATCAGGTTCTCGGCGATCTCCGCCACCGCGCCGATGAGCGCCTCGTCGTCGGTGGCGCCGTAGCCGATGCCGCTCGGCATGGCGCCGACGAAGAACGGATCGTCGAGGAACAGGGACACGAACCAAACTGGGATGCCGGTGCGGTCCAGCGGCGCCAGGGGGAAGCCGACGATGCGGCCCTCGGGCAGGATGTCGAGATAGGCGCGCACCGGTTCGGGCAGCGCCGCGGGCAGGCCCTCGATCCGGCGGGGGGCGCCGTAGGTGTAGGCGCGCGGCGCCTTGATCCGGCTGTGGCGGGCGCGGTCGTCCTGGTCCTGCTCGTTCACGGTCGTGGTGTTCCGTTCCTCAGGGCAACGCGGCGTAGGCGCGGGCCAGCAAGCGCATGGTGTGAAGGTCGCGCGTCGCGCTGTAGGCGTCGCGCTCCGCCGGCCGGCGCAGCGCCGAGCCGAAGGCCTTCACCTGTTCGAGGAAGGGCGAGGCCTCCCCGTCGAAGGGCAGAGTGTCCGATGCGCCGGTTGACCCGTCGGTGAACGACAGGGTGCCGCCGGCCACCTGGCCCATGGTGTCGACCGCGGTGAGCAGGCCCTTCGTGCCGGTCACTTCGAGCCGCCGCCGCGGCAGGGCGTCCGGGCAATTGTAGGCGACGTGCAGGTTGGCGAGGATTCCGGAGGGCGTGCGGCCGATCAGGAGGGCGCCGTCGTCCACGGCGTAATCCTGCGCCCGGGTCTGGGTCAGGGCGGAAAGATCGTGGATCGATTCGTCGAGGAGGAAATCGACGAGGTCGAGGCCGTGCGGCGCGAGGTCCATCAGGGCGCCGCCGCCGGCCTTGGCCGGATCGATGCGCCAGTTGTCCTGGCCACTGAACGAGGTCCAGGCCCGCGGAAGCCAGCAGGCATAGACGATGCGGATCGCCGTGACGGTCCCGAGACGGCCCGCGCGGATGGCGGCCCGCATGGCCCGGTGGGCCGGGTGATGGCGCTGATCGAAGGCGGTGCCGTAGAAGGTGTCGCCACGCGCCAAGGCCGCCACCATCGCCTCGGCGTCACCGAGCGAGGCCGCCATCGGCTTCTCGCACAGGATCGCCTTGCCGGAGCCGGCCAGCGCCTCGATCGCCTCCCGGTGCAGGTGGTTCGGCGTGGCGACGTAGACCGCCTCGATCTCCGGGTCGTTCACGAGGTCGGCGAGGCGCGCATAGGCCCGGGCGCCCTCGGCTTGCGCCGCGGCGCGCGAAGCCTCGCCCGGATCGGCGACGGCGACCAGCCGGTGCCCCGCCGCGCGGATGCCCGGCGCCATGTAGTCGCGTGCCACCCAGCCGTACCCGACGATGCCCCAGGCGACGGGAGCCTGATCCGGCGAGGCCATCACCAGCGCTCCGGCAGGTCGACATAGGTCCGGTCGCGGACCCGGTCGGCCTCGGGCGCGTCGAGGTCGCCCTTCCAGTCGAGGGTGCCCGGCCCGGTGAAGGTCGGCGGATAGGTGGCGCGCGCCGCATATTCCGCCTCGTAGCGCTCGGACGGCCAGCGGATCGCGTGCCGGCCACTCCCCCCGCCGACGTAGAGCGGGTTGAGACGGAGCATCCGGCCGGGGCGCGGCACGGTGATGCCGTCGATCACGGACCGTGGGGCCGGGCGCATGCCGGGACCCGCCACCACCGAGAAGGCCTCGCAGCCCATCAGGTCCTGGGGCTTGCGGGGGGAGGGCGCGCGCCGCTCCAGCATCGCCCTGGTCAGGTCGCCGTCGTCGTAGACGAGGCCGTCGGGAAAGAGCTCGTCGATCTCGGCCGCCGAGACGGCCCGCCCCGCCGAGAAGCCCGGGCAGTCGCTGTTGTGGATGTGGCTGAGGGCGAGCCAGCCGTCGTCGCCGGCGTTCTGGCGCAGATTTTCCAGCACCTCGGCCTTGCGGTCGAGGAAGTAGAACGCGTCGTTGCAGACGACGAGGTCGATCGGCGCGTCCGGGATCGGCCAATGGGGCGAATTGGCATCGAAGCAGACGAGCTGCGCCGATTTGCCGACCACCCAGTGCCGCGCGACCCAGAGCTTGGCGAAGACGACGTCCGCGCCCGCCACCTTGACGCCGCGCGTCTGGAACTCGCGCAGGTAGTGGCCGATGCCGCAGGCGAACTCGAACACGCAGATCGGGTCGTTCCAATGTGCCTCGAGAAGGGCGAGGCCAGCCAGGAAGGTCGGATCGGTCCAGCGATGCAGGAAGTAATCGCCGACCCGGCCCCAGCCGAGGAGCCGGACCGCGTCGCGCAACGAGCGCCTGTCCCGCTCGCGCACCAGTTCGTGCAGTTCGAGGGGGTCGGCCGGCGGGCCGGTCCACCATTCGTCCTGGTCCGCGAGGAGCCCTTCGAGGGCGAGGTCCGCCTGGCCGGCATCCAGCAGCCCGAGCGTCTGCGCGACGAGGTCGGCGCGGTTGGTCCGCAGATAGGGGATGCCGTCGATCACCGGCCAGCGCGCACCGCTGCGGGCCTCGCGGAGCGAGTGCGCGGTGTCGGCCTTGAGGGGCTCGCCGGTCTCCGGCGAGCGAAGATCGAAGGGGATCATGACGGGGCGCCCGCGCGGTCGCGAGGTGAGTTCACGGGATCTGCATGTCCTTCAGCACGCGGTCGTGGAAGCCCTTCACCGGGCCCGCATGCACGAGTTCCATCTCGTCGAGGACGGTGCCCATGGTCAGGGTCGCGGCCCGCAGGTGCTGCGCGATCTGGAGCACGCGGTCGATGCAGTCCGCGGAATGGAAGGCGCGGCCCTCCGCCGTGGCGTCGTCGGGCAGGACGCCGCGCGCGCGCTCCACCGTCTCGCGCAGGGCGGGGTCGAGTTCGTCGAGGGCCCATTGCGTGGTGCGCGCCATGATCGGCAGGAGGTGGTCGCCGAGCAGCATCTCGCCGGTGAAGCCGGCATCCGGCATGGCCGCGTTGTGGAAGTGGTGCGCCATGGCGGCGAGGAAGACCATCGTCGGGTCGGCCCGGTAGAACGGGCTGAGCACGACGCCGTAGACCGCCACCATGAGGCAGTGCTCGGCATGGTTCTCGGGCGGCTCCAGCAGGATGCGGGGCTTGCCGGGACAGGTCACGCCCGCGCGCGGCTGATGCGCCAGGGCGGCGACGAAGCCCGGCAGGGGACCCGGCACGACGGTCGCCGGCACGCGCAGGGCCGCCCGCAACCGGTCCCGCAGACCGGGCTCGACGCTGTCGGTGACGGCGTCGAAGCCCGAGACCAGGATGTCCGCCGTGGTCCGCGCGTCGAGCCCTGCGGCGCCGAGGAACGCGGCGTCGAGATCGCAGAGGCGGGCGGCGGCGAGCGCCTTGGCGGTGATGTCGAGGGCGACGGCCTCGGGCGGGGCGCCCCCGGTGAGGGCACCCCAACCCTGCGCGAACAGGCGTTCGGCGATGGAGCCGGTCCGCCCGGCGGAGTGCACGCGCTTGAGGTCGCCGACTTCGACGAGGAGGGCGCGAAGCGCCGGCGGGGCCGCGGGACCGGCGCCCTCCGTCCGGGTCGGCATCAGTGCGTGCCGCCGAGCCAATCGAGCAGCATCGTCTGCTGCTTGCCGAAGTCGTGCTCGGGGCCGTGGCCGTTCTTCACCATCGGGGCCTTGAAGAAGCTCGAGAGCTGCTCCTGGGGGCCGCCGTCGCCGCGCTTCTTGGCGAGGTCGAGCACGCGGGCGATCTCGATGACGAGGGGCGCGGCCAGGATCGAGTCCTTGCAGAGGAAGTTGACCTTGATCTGCATGCGCTGGCCCAGGAACCCGGTGACGTCGATGTTGTCCCAGGCTTCCTTGTCGTCACCGCGCGGGCGGTAATAGTGGATGTGGACCAAGTGATCCTCGACCGGGTAGCCGAGGATCGAGTCCAGCACCGTGCCCTTGGTGTTGAGCTTCGACTGGAGCGAGTCCTTGTCGTTGAGGGCGAGTCCGTCGCGGTTGCCGAGGATGTTGGTCGAGAACCAGCCGTCCACGTGCAGGGCGCGGGCCTTGAGCGCCGGGGCCAGCACCGTCTTCATCATGGTCTGGCCGGTCTTGCCGTCCTTGCCCGCCACGGGGACGTTCATCTCCTTGGCGAGTTCGAGCAGGGCCGGCACGTCGGCGGCGACGCTCGGGGTGAAGTTGGCGTAGGGCACGCCGCTCTTGATCGCCGCATAGGCGTAGAGCATCGCCGGGCTGATCGACTCGTCGCTGCTGTCGAGGCCCTTCTCGAAGGCGGCGGTGGAGTTCAGGGTCGGATCGGAGAGGTTGGGCCAGCGCTCGGTGGAGGCGAGGTTGATGACCACGACCTCGTCGAGGTTGCTCTCGGCCTTGAAGCGCCGGAGGTCGTTGGCGATGACCGAGACCGCCTCGCGGTGGTCCTTGGCGACGATGCGGTTGGCACCCTCGATGTTCTTGCAGAACTTGGCGCTGCCGACGGCAGGCCAGGGCTTGATGCCCTTCAGGACCTGGGCGCCGTTCTCGATGTCCTGGGCGGTGAGGACGCCGTGACCGGTGGCGGCGGAGCCGAGGTCATCGTCGTTCAGGTCCCATCCGCCGAACACGAGGTCCTTGTAATCGGCCATCCCGGGGACGGAGACGCCTGCGAGGGGCAGGCCATCGAGGCGGTTCGAGCCGGATTTGATCATCTCGATGCCTGCGATGGCGGTGGTGGCGACAGCGCCACCCATGCCAACGAACGCAACGCCGACTCGGCGACCGGTCTGCATGCTCATTGGAAAACGGCTTCCTTCTTCAGGTCGAACGGGAGCCTGTCCCAACCTGGGGGCCGTTCCGCTCAGGCCTCACTAACTGGGCTACCGGGGTTGCGTTCCAACCCTGGCCAGAACGCCTTTTTGACGCGGGCCGCGTGAACGGCGTCCGAACGAAGCGTTAAAAATTCGTAAACACAATGGCTTAACCCATCCTTAAGCCTGCCATCGTTGAATCACGGAGCTGTCCCATTCTGGTCACAGCGACCGGCGAGACGTCCCCTCGCTGAACGACAACGAAGCCGCGCCCGACGAAGGCGGCGGCACGAACAAGGACCAATGATGGGGGTTTTCCCGGAGCCGGCGCCCTGCGCCGACGACGTGAGCCGTCTCGTGCCCAACGGGACCTTCGAAGCCGACGATACCGTGGCGTGGCTGCCGCGGACCGGGCGCCGGACGCGCCGGACCTTCGCCACCCTTCGCCGCCGCACCCTCGCGACCCTCGTGACGGGCGCACTCCTGGGCGGCGCCCTGCCGCAGAACGCCCTGGCGCCCGCCGCGGCGGCCCACGACCGGATCGACGAGCGCGCCCAGGCGGCGCAGGCCCTCGTCCGGGACCAGTCCGCGCCCGTCCCCGAGATCTCGCTCGAGCTTCCG
Organism: Methylobacterium sp. M6A4_1b; assembly: GCF_053345175.1. Classification (NCBI taxonomy): domain Bacteria; kingdom Pseudomonadati; phylum Pseudomonadota; class Alphaproteobacteria; order Hyphomicrobiales; family Methylobacteriaceae; genus Methylobacterium; species Methylobacterium sp. M6A4_1b. Next base: position 4,895 of record NZ_JBKEZQ010000007.1, on the reverse strand, counting down.
AACGCGTCCGACTGGGCCGGGGTTCCGGTGGTCGAGCAGGAGCCCGCGACCCTGTCGCTGATCGAGAGCGACCTCGCGTCCCTCGCGCCGAGCCGCGACGCGTCCGGCGCCGAGCGCCTGCGCTTCGGCGACATGGCCGTGCCGCGCGAGATCGTCGACACCATTCTTCGCGCCGCCACCGAGACGGGCGTCGACCCGGTCTACATGATGGCGCTGGCCGACAAGGAATCGAGCTTCTCCACCACGGTGAAGGCGTCCACCTCCTCCGCCGAGGGCTTGTTCCAGTTCCTGTCGGGCACCTGGCTCGAACTCATCCGCACCTACGGCGCCCGTCACGGGCTCGCCGAGGAAGCCGGCGCGGTGAAGGGGCGCGGCAGCGCCATCACGATCGCGGACGAGGCGATGCGCAGTCGCGTGCTGCGCCTGCGCCAGGACCCCTACGTCGCCGCCCTGATGGCGGGCGAGCTCATCAACCGCGACAAGGGCCGGATCGAGCAGCGCATCGGCCGGGACCTCTCCACCGCCGAGCTCTACTTCGCGCATTTCCTCGGCACCGCCAGCGCCGGACGCTTCCTGGCGCTGAACGCCGAGAAGCCGGGCCAGGTCGCCCAGCAGGTCTTCAAGGCCGCGGCGAAGGCGAACCGCAGCCTGTTCACCGAGAAGGCCGGCAAGGGCCGCCGCAGCCTCACGGTCGCCGAGGTCCGCGAGAAGATCGGCGGAATGATCGACCGCCGCCTCGACCGTTACGAAGGCGTCGCCGCCCTGGTGCCGTCCGAGCCGAAGGCGGAGGTGATGCTCTCCGAGATCGACACCGATGCCCCGCCCGCGACCGCCCCGGCGCTTCGCGTGCACGTCACCGAGGCGACGGCCCCGGCCGAGTGAGTCAATGCCCGGCCGGCGCGCCGCCGCCGCCGAGCTTGACCTTGCTGAGGATCATCGCGAGCGGCACCGCCGCCCCCGAGACCAGGCAGAGCGACCAGAACACGTCGATGTAGCCCCAATACGCCACCTGGGTCTGAAGCTGCTGGCCGATCCAGGCGATGGCCTGCTTCTGCGCCTCGACGCCGGACGCCCCATGGGCCTGGAAGTACTGCGTCGCCGCCCGCAGGGACTCCTGGTAGTTCGGGTTGGCGCTGGAGATGTTCTCTCCGAGCCGGCTCTGGTGGAACTGCTGCCGGTAGGCGAGCACGTTCTGGGCGAGACACACGCCCATCGAGCCGCCGACGTTGCGGGCGACGTTGATCAGCGCCGAGGCCTGGTCGGTCTGCGACTTGCCGATGCCCTCGTAGGAGGCCGCGGTGATGGAGATGAAGATCATCGGCAGGCCGATGCCGATGTAGATGCGCGACCAGGCGAAGAACCAGAAGCTGGTGTCGCCGTAGAGCCGCGTGAGGTCGTACATCGCCGCGGAGACGATCGCGGCGCCCAGCGCGATGAGGTACTTCGGCTGGACACGCCCCGAGATGCGGCCGATCACCAGCATCATGAAGACGGTGACGAGGCCCCCCGGCGCCAGGACGAGGCCCGCCAGCGTGGCGGTGTAGCCGTAATATTCCTGCACGAGCTGCGGCACGAACTGCGTCGTGGCGATCAGGATCGCGCCGGTGGCCATCATGACGAGGAAGCACGACCCGAACTGGCGGCTCCCGAGCAGCCGGAGATCGACCACCGGGTTCTTCCGGGTCAGCTCCCAGGGGATCATCGCCACGAAGGCGACGGCGCAGATCACCGCGAACACGATGATGAAGGTCGAGCCGAACCAGTCCTTGCGCTGGCCCTCGTCGAGGACGACTTCGAGCGCCCCGAGGAAGGTGGCCACGAGCAGGAAGCCGACGAGGTCGAAGCGCACGCCCTCGCGGCGCAGGCGCCGGCGCTCCGCCACCGCCCCCGGCGGATCCTGCAGCAGCACGTGCATCAGTCCGAGCGCGATCAGGCCGATCGGGCCGTTGATGAGGAAGCACCAGTGCCAGGAGACGTTGTCGGAGAGCCAGCCGCCGAGCGTCGGCCCGATCACGGGCGCCACCACCACGGCGAGGCCGTAGAGCGCGAAGGCCTGGCCCCGCTTCGCCGGCGGAAACGAATCGGCCAGGATCGACTGGGCCAGCGGCGCCATGCCGCCGCCGCCCAGGCCCTGGAGCACCCGGAAGACGAGCAGCGATTCGAGGTTCCAGGCGAAGCCGCACAGCACCGAGGCCACGGTGAAGAGCGCGATGCTCCACATGAAGAAGGCTTTTCGCCCGAATCGCTTGGCGAGGAAGCTCGACGCGGTGAGCACGATGGCGTTGGCGACGAGGTAGCTCGTCACCACCCAGGCCGCCTCGTCGGGTCCCACCGCGAGGCCGCCGGAGATGTAGCGCAGGGCCACGTTGGCGATCGTGGTGTCGAGCACCTCCATGAAGGTCGCCAGCGAGACGACGAGGGCGATGGCCCAGGGGTTGTGCCCGCCCGGCGCCGTCGCGGCGGCCTCCGCCTTTCCCCCGGCCCCGCCGCCCCGCTCGCCCCCCGCCTGCGCCGCGGCGGCGCTCATCGGACATGCACCCGGGGCACGATCGACATGCCGGGTCCGATGGCGACGTCGGTCGGCCACTGGTCGACGACGATCTTCACCGGAATGCGCTGGACCACCTTCACGTAATTGCCGGTGGCGTTCTGGGCCGGGAGCAGGCTGAAGGCGGTGCCGGAGCCGGGCTGCACGGAATCCACGTGTCCGGTGATCTTGCGCTCCGGGTAGGCGTCGATCGCGATGTCGGCGTGCTGGCCCGGCCGCATGTCGGTGATCTGCGTCTCCTTGAAGTTCGCGATCACCCAGATGTCGTCGGGCACGAAGGTCGAGAGCGCCTGCCCGGCCTGGGCGAACTGGCCCTTGGCGCCCGAGAGTTGCACGACCCGGCCCGGCTGGGCCGCCGTCACCGTGGTGTAGCCGAGGTTGAGCTCGGCCTGGGCCACCTGCGCCCTGCCGGTGGCGAGGCTCGCCTCCGCGCCCGCCTTCTGTGCGGCCAGGGCGCCGACCTGGGTGTGCGCCGCGACGAGCGTCGCCTTCGCGCGGTCGTAGGCGGCCTGCTGCTGGTCGAGCGTCGAGGACGAGGATTGCGAGCGCTGGATCGTGCCGGCGCCCTTCTCGGCGAGGTCGCGGTAGCGGGCCGCGTCCTCGCGGGCGAATTTCAGGGACGCTTCGGCCTGCGTCACCTCCGCCTCGGAGGCGGCCACCTGAGCCTTCTGGCCCTCGATCTGCGCTTCGAAGTTGTGGATCGAGGCTTCGGCCGAGGCCACCTGGGCGCGGGCCTGCGCCAGGGCCACCTCGTAGTCGCGCCGGTCGATCTGGAACAGGACGGCCCCGGTCTCGACATGCTGGTTGTCGGTGACCGGCACGTCGACGATGTAGCCGGCGACCTTCGGCGCGATGGAGAATTGCCGCGCATCCACGAAGGCGTCGTCGGTGGATTCGAAGGGGTGCAGGCGGGTCAGCCAGTAGACGTAGGCGCCGGCCGCCACGGCGACGACCGCGACCGCGACGCCGAGCGCCCAGAACGGATGCCGGCGCAGGAGGTTCGGCGCCTTCGCCGACGTCCCGCCCGAATCCGGATCGTCCGGGGACGATCCGTCGCCGGAAGGCCTGTCCGCCGCGCCGTTCCCGCCACGGGCGGATCGTTCGGGAGCGTCCTGTTCGTCGTCCCGCGCCCGGCCCGCTCCGGGCGGCGCATCGGTTTCGCGGCTTCCTCCGGGCGCCTCGCCCGCGACGGGGACCCGGCTGTTCGGGTCGAGGGGCCGCGCCGCATCATCGCGTGCGGTCCGGGGACCCACGGTCTCATGATCCTGAAGCATCGACTGATCGTCCGCACGCATCCAGAGGCTGCGCGATCGAAGACCGCGCCGCCCGAAACACCCGCCTCGGGGACAACAAGAAGTAGCGCGCACGATGGTTCCCGGCGCGGATCACGATTGCGGGCGCCTTCCGCGGCCGGACGGAACGCCGGAAATCCGGTGCGCGTTTTCGGGCATGCCGGACGGAATTTCGGTTGTCCGCAAACGACAGGAGCTGCGTATGTCGGCCGGTTCTCCCCCGATCCCGCCCGGTGCCGCCGGTCCGGGCGGCCTCGCGCGCCTCGACGCGATGAGCACGGTGCTCGCCCGCAACTGGTGGTTGATGGCCCTGCGGGGCATCGTCGCGATGCTGTTCGGCTTGATCGCCTTCGTGGCGCCGGGTGCCTTCGTCCTGTCGCTGGTGCTGTTCTTCGCCGCCTACATGCTGGTCGACGGCATCGTCGGAATCCTCGCCTCGGTGCGCGCGGCGCAGCGCCACGAGCGCTGGGGCTTCCTCCTCCTCGAAGGCCTCCTCGACATCGTCGTCGGCGTCGCGGCAATCCTCGTGCCGGCGGCGGCCGTCTGGGCCTTCGTCTACCTCGTGGCGTTCTGGGCGCTCGTCACCGGCGGCCTGATGGTCGCGGCGGGCTTCCGCCTGCATGCCCATTACGGGCGCTGGTGGCTGGTGCTCGGCGGCGGCGTCTCGATCCTGTTCGGGATCGCGCTGCTGATCGATCCCGGAATGTCGGCGCTGGTCCTGGCCTGGTGGGTCGGCAGCTACACGTTGGTCTTCGGGCTCCTGCTGGTGATCCTGGCCTTCCGCCTGCGCGGCCGCCACGCGGAGGCCGGCCGGCCCAGGCCCGCGGGCCGTCCCGGAACGGCGTAGCTTTGCCCGCGCGAGATGGTCTAGAACCGGTCGGACACCGCACGGCGCTCGCCTGCCGAGCCCCGCCCCCCGTGACCATGGCCCGCGATGACCTCCCCCGACCCGGAACGCCCGCGCCCCGTGAGGGTCGACCCGCCCGAGCCGGCCCCCGAGCCACGGACCGCCGCCGGACAGGACGCGGAGGATCCGCGCGCCGCGGCGCGGGAGG
>NZ_JBKEZQ010000069.1:0-3882 GCF_053345175.1 Methylobacterium sp. M6A4_1b | reverse complement strand
CTAGCACTACTTTGGCAGATTGATCTCAAGGTGGTTGATTGAGCACAGCATCACAGTGCGGGCATCGCCGCGGTGGTGGCCGACTGAGGTGATCCAGGATGGCCTGTCGGATCGCCGGCATCGAGGGCTGAGGCGGTGGGCAGGCGATTCTTTTTTTTCCGCCCCGCCGCTGCGAGGCGGCGGGACTGGAGGAAGGCGTAGGCCATCATCGTCATCAGCGCGTGTCGATGCAGTCCCGTCCAGGATCGGCCCTCGAAGTGGTCGAGGCCGAGTTCCTCCTTCATCTGCTGGTGGGCCTGCTCGCAGATCCAGCGCGCCTTGATCGTAGCGGCGAGCTGCTTGAGGGTCGCGTCGGCGGCCAGGTTCGAGAGATAGAACTTGCGCTCGCCCGAGCCTCGCTCCTCGCTCCTCGCGCACCAGCTAGACGGCTTCCCCGGGCAGGTGCTGGTTGCCTTGTGTACCGATCCGTTGCGTCGGACCGTCTGCCATCCGGATGCGCAACGCACAGAAGCGAGCCCGCAGCCGACCCTTGGTCCCGTGCCGCCAGGTCACCGACCGGCCGGTCATGTCTGCCAGGATCGCCTCGGCCGCGACGGAGACCTGATCCGGCACATGACGCTGGCGCGGTCGCCCACGCCCCGAGACGGGGAAGATCATCGCCACGTCGGCCGGGTAGACCTTGTTGCGTCCCGAAATCCCGACGGCCCATCTCAGGCCGCGCGCTCAGGGCCTGTCGGAACGGGGCGGAGCAGCCATAACCCGCATCGACCAGCACACAGCCGAAGCGCACGCCACCCTCTCGGACCCGATCGATCTCCGTGACCGCGATCTCCAGCTTGGTGCGGGCTGCGCGCCGATCCTCGGGAACGCCGGCCCTGGCCATCCGGTCCGGGTCGGCCGTCCAGGTCTCGGGCAGGAACAGCGCCAGGCCGACCGCCACGGGCACCTCGCCGCGCGCCAGCGTGAGCGACACCAGCGTCTGGCAGTTGGCGGTCTTGCCCAGCGTGGTGGCGTATTGCGGCGCGACCCCGACCGAGTTGTTGCCCTTCTTCGGCAAGGCGGTGTCGTCGACGACGAGGATCGCATCTGCACCGCCGACCAAGCGATCGGCCTCGTAGAGAAGCGCCTGCTGAAGCGGCGCCTCATCCCAGATCCCGGCGGCGATGAAGTGGTGCAGCCGATCATAGGGAACCCCATCGTTCCGCGCCGCTATCGGCTGGACGCTCTTGCGGTCGCCAAGGCCGATCAGACCGGCCACGTAGAGGGGGCACATCGCCCGGCGTGCCGAATGCGACAGGCCCGCCAGGAACGGCTGCAGCCATCGATCCAGATCGTCACGCCATCCGCCAGCACCTGACATCGCGCGCACCCACGCTCATGACCGTGGCATGCGAATCCGCAAAAACCTCCCGCGTTCCCTCAATCTGCCAAAGTAGGGCTAGTCGGGTGCCAGGACATCTGGCGCGCGTTCAACATCGTTCTCCATCTGCACACCAAGGTCAGCACCCACGTCAAATGGGGCGCGGAGTGGCGGCACTATCTCTTCGATCAGACCCTGGGATCGAAGGCGCTCGTGGAATGGGTCCTCGAGCGCTTCGCGGCGGACCCGAAGCTCGGCTGCCTGTATCCGCGCAATTTCTATCGGATCCGGGAATACGTGAATGCCGAGCAGAATAGCCGCGCGATCAGCAACTTCCTCGACGTCCTCGGACTTCCGGCCGATGCGAACTTCCAGCCGGACTACCCAGCGGCGTCGATGGCCTGGTATCGGACCGCAAGCCTGGCGCGGCTTGCCGACGCACTCACGACCCTCGATCGATTCGAGGAAGAGGCGGATCAGGTCGACCTGACGCTCGCGCACGCCTTGGAGCGGATTATGACGCTGGTCGTGCGCGCCTCGGGCTACGCGGTGCGCAACTACATGACCGAGCGACGGGAGCGCCTGATTCCGGTCTCAGGGCTGCCTGATCGCGAGAGCAGCGCCAGCTGGCCAGCGACGCTCTGGCCGCGGGATACGCCGCGGATCGCCCGCCGCCCGCCGCTGCCGGTGGCGCCTATGAGTCGGCTCTACAATCCGGAAGCTCTCGACGTGCATTGGGTTCTGCCGGCTTTCGCACAGGGTGGCACTGGTGGCCACATGACGATCTTCCGACTCGTCAAGTGCCTTGAGCGCTTCGGACACCACCAGACCCTCTGGCTGCAGAATGCTAGCCACTTCGCCTATCAGGCGCTGGCCAAGCGGTTGATCCAGCAATGGTATCGGCCGATCGGATCGCGCATCCACGTCCGTTTCCTGCCGGACGACGTGCGGCAGATCTCGGCCGACGTGCTCATCGCGACGGATTGTTGGACCGCCTATCCGGTGGCGCAGGTGCAGAACGTCAAGGAACGCTTCTACCTGATCCAGGACTTCGAGCCCTATTTCCACGCCACCGGGGACCTCGCCCTGATCGCCGATGCCACCTACGATTTCGGGTTCGCCAATCTCTGTGCCGGGACCTGGCTCCTCGAGCGTATGCAGGCGCGGGGCGGCTGGGCGCAGGCTTGGGAGCTTTGTGCGGACCACGACGTCTATTTTCCAGGAAAGACGCTGCCCGCGCTCGCCGACCGGCCGCTCCGCATCGCCTTCTATGCACGCCGCTACACGCCGCGTCCGGCGGTCACTCTCGGCTTCGCCGCCTTCGCTCTGTTGCAAGAGCGCGGATTTTCTTTCCAGGTCGAGTTGTTCGGCGAAGCAGACCTCGAGTTCGACGACGCCTTTCCGCATGTCCAGCACGGCATTCTGACGCCGAAAGAGCTCGGTGAGCTTTACCGCTCCTGCGACCTTGGGGTGGTCTTCTCAACAACGAACTACTCGCTGATTCCGCTGGAGATGATGGCCTGCGGCCTGCCGGTCATCGAGATCGACGCCGAGAGCACCCGGGCGATCTTCGAGAACGACGAGGTCACCTTCGCGAGGCCGATGCCCTATGCCATCGCCGACGCAATCGAGAGCCTCGCCGCCGATCCGGATCGCCAGGCCCTGCAACGGGCGCGGAGCTTCGCCTTCACGCAAGCAACCTCCTGGGAACGCAGCGCCCGCGTATTGGAGGGCGCCCCTCTTGGAGCGGCTCGGCGAGAACGGGTACACACCAGTCTCCGTTGCGACGCTTCCCGCGCCCGCCTCGCTCAAGGGCACCCGTGCCACGGTCTTCATCCCGACCTACAATGCCGGCCCGGACTTCACCCGCGTCCTCGAGGCGCTGTCCTACCAGAATTGCGATTTCCATACGACGTGCTCGTCATCGACAGCGGCTCGACAGACGGCACCGCGGAGCGCGTCCGGGAGCGCGGCGGCCCATTCCGGGTCGAGACGATCGATAAGTCGGATTTTCAGCATGGCCGGACACGCAATCTCGGGATCGCCCGGTCAGAGGGCGACTACGTCGCGATCATCACCCAGGATGCCTGTCCGAAAGACTCGCACTGGCTGTCGGCCCTGATCGGCGGATTCGCGCGCAGCCCGCGCGTCGCGGGGGTGATCGGACGACACGAGGCCTATCCCGAACACGATCCCTTCACGCGCCGCGACATGAAGGAGATGTTCGACGGCCTCGCGCTGCTCCCCGACGTGATCGATCGCGACGGCGGCCTGCCGAGCTTCCTCTACCCCGGCGGTCAGAGCTGGGAGATGACGATGCATTTCTACTCCGACAACAACTCGGCGATGTCCCGGGAAGCCTGGAAGATCCTGCCCTACCCCGAGGTGGATTGGGGCGAGGACCAGATCTGGGCGGCGGAGGCCCTGCGCCTCGGCTTCTAGGTGTTTGATCCCGCGGTGTGGTGATACGGTCGAGCACCATGTTGCGAGGGAAGCGCTATGGGCCAAATTCTTCATGGAAG
>NZ_JBKEZQ010000068.1:0-4032 GCF_053345175.1 Methylobacterium sp. M6A4_1b | reverse complement strand
GCCCCTTTTATGGATGGCCCGCCCCTCACTGGGCTTCACTGCTAGGTTTGCAGTGTGGCTCACACGAGGGATGGAGCGGACCGATGGCCATTGCGATACTCGGGATCGATCTGGGCAAGAACAGCTGCAGCCTTGTCGGGCAGGATGCGACCGGTCGGGTCGTCTTGCGACGCCGGATGCGGCGCGAGACGGTGATGACCTTTGGCGCAACGCTTCCAGCTTGCATCATCGCCATGGAGGCGTGCTGTGGCGCGCATCACATGGGCCGGGCGCTCGCCGCTCAAGGCCACACCATCCGGTTGATGTCGCCGGAATATGTGCGGCCCTACGTCAAAGCCCAGAAGAATGACGACCGCGACGCTGAGGCGATCGCAGAGGCTGCGACGCGTCCGACCATGCGGTTCGTGGCATTGAAGTCGGAGGCACAGCTCGACATGCAGACCCTGCACCGGGTGCGGGACCAACTTGTCGGCGAACGCACGGCCCTGATGAACCAGATCCGCGCCATCCTTCTGGAGCGCGGTCACATCGTCCCGCAGGGACGCGCCAAGCTCGCCGCTAGCTTAGAAAATCTGCTCGATACCGAGGCGGTCTCTGACCTCACGCCACGGATGCGCATCCTCGTGGCGGACGTCCGGGATCGCTGGCAGTCCCTCGACGGACGCATCGCAGCCCTCGACGCAGAGTTCGTCGAACAGGCTCGGACCGACGAAAGTGCGCGCCGGCTTACCACCATCCCGGGCATCGGCGCCCTCAACGCGACGGCGCTGGTCGCGGCGATCGGTGATGTGGCGACCTTCGCCCGCGGACGTGATCTGGCGGCCTGGCTCGGCCTCGTGCCGCGTCAGGTCACAACGGGCGGACGACCACGTCTCCTCGGGATCACCAAACGTGGCAGCAAGTACCTGCGCAAGATGCTGATCCAGGGCGCTCGGGCCGCGATGCCGACTTTGCGCAAGAGCGATACGCTGATCGGCCAGTGGCTACGGGGCCTGCTGGCGCGGGCACATGCTAATACCGCCGTCGTCGCGCTGGCAGCCAAGATGGCTCGGACCGTGTGGGCACTTCTGCGCCACGAACGCGTCTATGAGCCGGCAGCGTTGGCTGCCTGAACCGAGCTTGGTCGGCGAAGCCTTCGTCGGCCTTACGTTGTCTGCGAGCGGCGAGAGAAAGATGGCCTGACAGTCGATCGGTGTTCTGGAAGCCTCTGGCGTAAAATGGCGCTCGACGCCGACCCTTTTATGAGGACCAGAACGCGCGGATCTCCATCTTGGCCAATGGCGCTGCCGGAAGGCCGGATACGTTTATGCAGACTGCTCAGACCAGCGGATCATAAGCCACTTGCGGACGGGGCGGGCCATACGTTTTCGCCGGGACAGACGCGCTGTCCAGGCTCGCCCGGCTCCAGTCGATCTCACCCGCCGCGTGCAGGCGCTCCAGTAGGACCTGATGCAGGCGCGTCCACACCCCCGCCTCCTGCCAGCCGCGCAGGCTCCGCCAGCAACTCATCCCGCAGCCGCAGCCCATCTCGGCCGGAAGCATCTCCCAGGGCAAGCCCGAGCGCAGCACGAACAGGATACCGGTCAGTGTCGCACGGTTCTCAATCGGGCGGCGACCGCCCTTCGGGCGTGGCCGGGCCGGCGGCAGGAGTGAGGCGATCGCGTCCCAGAGATCGTCGGGCAGAAGCGGGCGGGCCATGTTGAACAACCCGCCCAAACGCGATCCGTGCCCGTTCTGTTAGACGCTCTTAGAACCTGAGGACGATCCATGGCTGCTCCGGTACCTTTGCCGTGGAAGTTCGGGTTCATCCACACTTTCGGGCTTTGGGATGATTTGGGCGTTGGTTCGGATAGTGACCCGAAGGCAGCGCGATGCTGATCTCGAATCAGTCGATGCCGTTGTTCCTGGGCAGCCTGCACATCGATGACCTCACTCTGGATGGAGCGGGGTTGCTGATCACCGCCGGGACCACGGCAGCCCTTGGTCCTGTTGCGCCTGCGGGTGAGCTTCAGTGCGAGAAGACAGCAGGTATTGGCGCACGTTCAAGGACCGTATTGGCAGGACCGGTCGGTGACGTGGCAGGTGCAGGTGCGCCGCTTCCGCTGCGCCCATTGCAGGGGGATCTTCGCCGAACGCGTGCCGGGCCGGTGTGTCGAACAGCGTGCCGGATGCCTATCTCGAACCCGTGTCTACCGACAGTGCCCGATGGGTTGCACGTGAATAAACTGACGCTTGATCCGTCCAGACTGTTGCGTCTTGCCAGGACCACCGCTGCACAGCGCGTTTCTCCGGCTTGTGGCCAAAAGTCTTCGCGGGTCCACATCCGCTACTGGCGAACGCTCCAAGACCTGCAGTGGCAGGACCGTGCCGTCACGTGGCGCGTTGAGGTGCGCCGCTTCCGGTGTAGCCATTGCCCGGGCCAGATCTTCGTCGAGCGCATCCCAGGCTTAATGGGATCCAAGGCGCGCCGGACCACGCGCCTCGCCGAGGCACAGACCGAGGTCGGCATGATGCTGGGCGGCGAAGCCGGAGCCTGGCTGTCGCTGCGGCTGTCCATGTCGGTGAGACTCACCTTGGCTCGCCTGAGCCATTCTTCGAGTTGGTCGGGCTCGTTTCCTCGCACCATCGTCTGGAAGGCGCCGACCACCTCGCGTGCCTCGACCAGCGCCGGCACCCCTTCCTCGACGGCAGCCACGGTCAGCGTCTCCGCCTTGGTCAACCGGTCGCGACCCGTCGTCAGCAGCCGCGCCAAGGTTCACGTCGACGGCACACGCTGAAGCCGCTCGATGTTGGCCTGCTCCGCGCGTCGGCGCCGCGTCGCCCATTCCCTGATCACGCGAAGCGATCCTCGGATGCCCTGTGCCCTCGTCATTCGCCAGAACTCGGTCGCGTTGCGACTGCCAGCGTCTCAGTGGGCGTCGAGCCAAGGCAGATAGGCGTCGAGCGAGCTCTGGCGGACCCGGAAAACGTCCGTGCGCTCGCCGCGCAGGACCGCACGCACCACCTTGCGGCTGTGGCCCAGTCGCTGGCTGATCCGGCGGATCGGAATGCCTGCTTTTAGCGAGCGCGCGGATGGCGACGTCCGCCTCTTCCCGGCGCAGATAACCCTCGTACCGGATGCGCTCAGCCGCGGTGAGGAGCGCCGGATCAAGGATAGCTGCGCCAACGACCTCGCGAACCTGACGCATCAACCTGCGCACGGCGTCGAGGAAGCCGCGGCTGGCGTTCTCCATGAGGTGCCAGCGGTCGGCGACTTGGATAGCCTGCGGCAGAGCGCGGGCGATGGCCTCACCATATCCGCCGCCGCGGTCGCGGGCGACGATCTCGATCGAGGCGTTCTGCTTTAGCCAGGTCTGTGCGGTGGCCTGTTCGCGGTCCGGTAGGAGCGCCACGATGCGGCGGTGTTCGAGATCGCAGACCAGAGTGCCGTAGCGGTGGTTGCGTCGCCAGGCGAAGTCGTCGATGCCGATGACACCGAGAGGATCGGACGGTGTCATCGCCCGACGGCGGACGACGCGCAAGAGCGTGTCGCGACTGACCGGCAACATGAGGCGCTGGGCGAGGCCTGCACCGGGCCGACCACCGAGCGCGAGACCGAGGTGATGGACGATCTGTTCCAGCCGCGAGGTGCGTCGCGCGAAGGCGGGCAGAACGCCGTCGGGAAAACGCTCGGCGAAGATCTTCCGCCTGCAGGCAGCTGCGTCGCACCAGAAGCGTCTTACGACGACCTGGAGCTCGACGCGCCGGCCACCGAGCGGCAGGTCGGCGGCACGGCGCTGGTAGCGGCTTTGGATGCGACGTGAAGAGGTTCGGCAGTCTGGGCAAGTCGCCGTCGCAGATCCGGACCTCACGACCAGACCGATCCGAACGATGCCTACATCGAGGTGATCGACGACGAAGCCGGCAGGTACGAGACTCGACGGCCTGAAGCGGGGGCGCATGCTGCGGCTCCATTCTGGATATCCGCGCCCTCAACGCTGCCGGCATCAGCGAGAGTAGTCAGAGCCAAAGTTGCACGCCGAAACACAGTCC
>NZ_JBKEZQ010000067.1:0-4162 GCF_053345175.1 Methylobacterium sp. M6A4_1b | reverse complement strand
ACAAGCACATCCTGTGAGGCACGTGCTCGCAAAAAAAGCTCTGACGCCTGCTCGGCGACGCGAACTCGTGCACCAAGTTCAGGAGGCGCACGGAGCGAGCGGCGCGGCTGCGTCGCGCTCGGCGTCGGCCGGTCGAGCATCCGCTACCGCTCGACCAAGCCCGATCAGGCACCGCTGCGGATGCGCATCTGTGATCTGGCCAAGAGCCGGGTGCGCTACGGCTATTTTCGAATCTACATCCTGCTGCGCCGAGAGGGTTGGCGGGTGAACCATAAGAGGGTTCATCGTCTCTACCGGGACGAGGGGCTTCAGCCTGCGGCTCAAGCGACCGCGCCGGAACGTCAGCGCGGCACACCGTGAGCGTCAGCCTGCTGCGCTCCGGCCGAACGAGCGTTGGTCGATGGACTTCGTCTCCGACGCGCTGTTCGACGGTCGCCGGCTGCGGGCCTTGACGGTCGTCGATGCGTTCACGCGCGAGGCTCTGGCGATCGAGGTCGACCAAGGCATCAAAGGCGAGCAGGTCGTGGCCGTCGTCGGCCGCTTGGCGCTGCTGCGCGGAGCACCATGCGCCATTCAGGTCGATAACGGGCCTGAGTTCGTCTCGAAAGCTCTCGACCGCTGGGCCTACGAGAATGGTGTCACGTTGGACTTCTCACGGCCCGGCAAGCCGACCGACAACGCGCTGGTCGAGTCGTTCAACGGGCGGCTGCGCGACGAGTGCTTGATCGCGAACTGGTTCTTGTCGTTGGCCGACGCGAGGAGCAAGATCGAGACGTGGCGGCGGCACTACAACGAGAGCCGACCTCACACCGCCCTGGGGTGGCGAACGCCTCAGGAATTCGCCCTGGCGGCAGCCCGACAGGCCGCCGAATGAGATCCGGAGGCTCACCTTTCGGCCGGACCAAAATCCGGGGGACCCTCATCACAACCCGAGAACATGCAAAGGCCGTGGACCACAAACCGGGCCAACTCCAGGAGGTCGTGAAGTGGAGCTTGCGTCGGACCACTTCGACGAGGGCTGACCACGTGGGTCTGACCGGAGCGAATTCGTCCGAGGTTCATGAGAAAGGCGTCGACTTAATAGACCGGTGGGCCGACAAGTGGTGCGACTCAGATGGGCCACGCTCGACTGATTCGGAGTTCACCCGGAGGCCGGCATGACTCACCCGACTTCTGCAGTGCTCTGGTGCTTAGCACTAACAAAAATCAGCGATCGCCGAGACACAGATGCGGTTCGCGAACACGACCTACTATCAGGATAGACAAGTCAGCGGGCGACTTAGCAATTGTCTGCGCGTCTTGTTTCGTGCTTTCTGAATCGGGTTGATTCATCGATGACGGAAAATCAGTATGACGATGCTACGAACCAGGTTTCTCCAAGATCCTTTCACATTGCGGCATGTCTTAGATCTGGAGGGGTGCCTCTCAATCAGCGATCTGGTGCTCAAGCGCTGCGGAGACGGCGGCCCATACACTCGCGCGCTATCCCTGCTTTGTCGAGACGGTGCGCAGGATCGTAACTTTATTCTTGCTGGGCTAGCGGAGACCATTATTGGTGTCGACGAGTCCCCGAACATGATCATAAGCGCCAAATCCGTCCCATCCGATCAAATCACCTATTTCAATCCTCCTCTGAGCAAGATTGACTTGAATGAGCCTGTGTCACTGGTCTATAGCTTTGATAGTTTGGCGGATGCCGAAGACCTGGAGGGCGCATTAGAGCTAGCTTGGAGAGTGTTGAGGCCCGGTGCCGCATTCGCAGTAATTGGTTATTTTGAATCCAAAAACGGTCCGAGCGATCAAGATCTTGCGGCGATGCTTCCGCTGCTTTCTTCAGTCCCGCCCAAGCTTCTGAGCGCTCCAGACGGCGAAATCGAGGAGCGCATCCGCTTACTAATCAGCGAGGTAACCCCTCGGCACTCTGGTGATGTGTTGAAAGCTGCGATCGAAGCTCGATTTGGCAATTACGAGACGGTCGAGCTTGGCAGCTTCCTGCCGTACCTTCTGTGGCGCTGCACGCTCGGCAGTCTTTCCTACGAAAGCGATGCGAACGTGAGCCTAGTTCTCATGACCCAAGTCATCGAACGTCAACTTATTCAATCTCGAATCATCCAGCCCTCGTTGAAGTTGCTTATCGCACGTAAAATGAGCATCAGGCAATGATTGGAGTGGCACAGGACTAGCACTACGTCGGGAAACTATTTTTACAGTGACCGGTGGAGGACGGCATCACAGTGCCGGCATCCCCAGGATGGCGCTTGGCTGAAATGATCGAGGATGGCTTGGCGGATCGCCGCCATCGAGGGTTGGGGCGGTACGTACGTGATTCTTTCTTCCGCCCCGCCGCACCGAGGCACTGGGACTGCAGGAAGGCGTATGCAATCATCGTCACCAGTGCGTGTCGATGTAGTCCGGTCCAGGATCAACCCTCGAAGGGGCGAAGCCGAGTTCCTCCTTCATCTACTGATGCGCCTGCTCGCAGATTCTGCGCGCCTTGATCTTGGGGGCGAACTGCTCGAGGGTCGCGTCGGCGGGCAGATTCGCGGGGTAGAGCTTACGTTCGCCCGAGTTGCGCTTCTCGCGCACCAGCCAGACGGCTTCCCCGGGCAGGTGCTGGTTGGACTTGCACCGGTTTAATGGGGAGCGGTTTGGTGGGCGATGCCCCTTTCGAACAGGATGGGGCTGGTGAAGCCAAGCGCCGAGTGACGGCGACGGGGAATCTAACACTACTTTGGCAGATTGAGGGAACGCGGGAGGTTTTTGCGGATTCGCATGCCACGGTCATGAGCGTGGGTGCGCGCGATGTCAGGTGCTGGCGGATGGCGTGACGATCTGGATCGATGGCTGCAGCCGTTCCTGGCGGGCCTGTCGCATTCGGCACGCCGGGCGATGTGCCCCCTCTACGTGGCCGGTCTGATCGGCCTTGGCGACCGCAAGAGCGTCCAGCCGATAGCGGCGCGGAACGATGGGGTTCCCTATGATCGGCTGCACCACTTCATCGCCGCCGGGATCTGGGATGAGGCGCCGCTTCAGCAGGCGCTTCTCTACGAGGCCGATCGCTTGGTCGGCGGTGCAGATGCGATCCTCGTCGTCGACGACACCGCCTTGCCGAAGAAGGGCAACAACTCGGTCGGGGTCGCGCCGCAATACGCCACCACGCTGGGCAAGACCGCCAACTGCCAGACGCTGGTGTCGCTCACGCTGGCGCGCGGCGAGGTGCCCGTGGCGGTCGGCCTGGCGCTGTTCCTGCCCGAGACCTGGACGGCCGACCCGGACCGGATGGCCAGGGCCGGCGTTCCCGAGGATCGGCGCGCAGCCCGCACCAAGCTGGAGATCGCGGTCACGGAGATCGATCGGGTCCGAGAGGGTGGCGTGCGCTTCGGCTGTGTGCTGGTCGATGCGGGTTATGGCTGCTCCGCCCCGTTCCGACAGGCCCTGAGCGCGCGGCCTGAGATGGGCCGTCGGGATTTCGGGACGCAACAAGGTCTACCCGGCCGACGTGGCGATGATCTTCCCCGTCTCGGGGCGTGGGCGACCGCGCCAGCGTCATGTGCCGGATCAGGTCTCCGTCGCGGCCGAGGCGATCCTGGCAGACATGACCGGCCGGTCGGTGACCTGGCGGCACGGGACCAAGGGTCGGCTGCGGGCTCGCTTCTGTGCGTTGCGCATCCGGATGGCAGACGGTCCGACGCAACGGATCGGTACACAAGGCAACCAGCACCTGCCCGGGGAAGCCGT
This sequence comes from Methylobacterium sp. M6A4_1b, assembly GCF_053345175.1. Classification (NCBI taxonomy): domain Bacteria; kingdom Pseudomonadati; phylum Pseudomonadota; class Alphaproteobacteria; order Hyphomicrobiales; family Methylobacteriaceae; genus Methylobacterium; species Methylobacterium sp. M6A4_1b. The sequence continues at coordinate 424 of NZ_JBKEZQ010000067.1, read as the reverse complement.
CTAGCTGGTGCGCGAGGAGCGAGGAGCGAGGCTCGGGCGAGCGCAAGTTCTATCTCTCGAACCTGGCCGCCGACGCGACCCTCAAGCAGCTCGCCGCTACGATCAAGGCGCGCTGGATCTGCGAGCAGGCCCACCAGCAGATGAAGGAGGAACTCGGCCTCGACCACTTCGAGGGCCGATCCTGGACGGGACTGCATCGACACGCGCTGATGACGATGATGGCCTACGCCTTCCTCCAGTCCCGCCGCCTCGCAGCGGCGGGGCGGAAAAAAAAGAATCGCCTGCCCACCGCCTCAGCCCTCGATGCCGGCGATCCGACAGGCCATCCTGGATCACCTCAGTCGGCCACCACCGCGGCGATGCCCGCACTGTGATGCTGTGCTCAATCAACCACCTTGAGATCAATCTGCCAAAGTAGTGCTAG